>NZ_JANSJJ010000085.1:0-45446 GCF_047502715.1 Synechococcus sp. H55.10 | reverse complement strand
CAGAGGGGCGTGGCTGAGCGGGTGCATGAGCTAACAGGAGAGCCAGCAAGCTGGCCAGTGTTTGATGTGGCTGTGTGCACGGTTGAGGATCTCCAGAGACTGAAGCAGCCCCTCAAAGCCAGCTTTGCCTTTGTCTTAGGAGAAGATCATCAGCTCGTCTTTGCCAATGCAGGAAGAATCACAGAAACTTTTCTCATTGACTTAATCCAAAAGGACAGTTCTGCTCCGTCAGCCTGGCTACGAGGGTACGAAGGCGTTGAGTATGGGGAGACGGTCGCCAACCTCAGCCGGCTTTACGAGCCAACTGCTTCCTTACTTCCAGAGGTTAAGTTGGTGGTGGATGTCGGAGCCGGAGTGGGGGTAGCGAGCGCCTGCTTCCGAACATTTCATCCGCAGGCGGCCATTCACTGTTTTGAGATGGATCCCTTGGCCTTACACCTGCTGCAGCAGAATGCTCTGAGTTTGGGCAACTGCCATGTGCATCCAGTGGGCTTGGCAGGAAAGGATGGCTATAAGACTCGTCGTCTCTGGCCAGAAGACTCTCAAACAGAGTGGGGAGTGGAGCAGGTGCTGGCTTTTCGAGAAGCTAAGACAGCCTTGCAGGAGCTAGGTCTGGAGCGCATCGATGTACTGAGGTTGGCAACAGGTGGGCAGGGGGTGGAGGTGTTGACTAGCTTGAAGCCATGGCTCAAGGGCATCAAGGTTATCTATGTGGAGTTTGGCTCGGAGCAAGACCGCAAGCGGATTGACCAGATGCTGGATCCTTCTCACATGATCTGGCAGGGGGAGATCATAGCTGGTCAAAGAGGATCCCTCTGCTATCTGCGCAGAGCTTAGGAGTAGACTCTTGAAAAGAGAGGAGATGCGAAAGTCATGAACTCAACTATCGTTGTTACAAGCGCAGACAGCAAGTTTTTTGAGTTAGTCCAGGGGACTATCCTCTCTATCCGGGAAAAGCCGCAGGGGTATTCTGTGGACATTGGATTTCTCGATACAGGCTGCACGCTAGAGCAGTTGCAGTGGATAAGTCAGTACGTTGACCATATTATTGAGCCAGGTTGGAATTACGATATCCCAAGTAGTAACAGCCAACCTAACTACCTTAAAGCTCTGGCATCCAGGCCATTCTTACCTGAGTATTTTCCAGGTTACGAGGTTTATATTTGGATTGACGCAGACGCTTGGCTCCAAGATTGGTCTGCAATTGAGCTACTCACCCTAGGAGCAAAAAGAAAAGGATTTTCAATAGTTACCGAGTTAGTAGCTAAGCATGTCAACAGATTCTGGATGCAAACCTGGATAACCTGGCACTACCACAAATACTTCCATCACACCGAGTTTAATCGTCTAGATATAGAGCCATTGCTGAACGCTGGTGTATTCTCCGGAGCTAGACAATCTATTCACTGGTCGGCATGGGGAAAAAGAGTAGAGCAAGCTATCCTCAGATGCTTCGATTTATGGACGGATCAGTTTGCTTTAAATGTTTCTATCTACAAGGATTTAGGTTTGGATAGAGTTGAGCTTCTACCACTCAATTGTAATTGGTTGGCTCACTATCAGCTACCTTTATGGGATCCTCAAAAGAGGCTATGGGTGGATCCTTTTCCGCCTCACGAACCAATAGGGATTGTACATCTTACGGCCGATGCTAAGACAAGACCAACTCATATTGTACTTACAACTGAAGGTTTTAAGGTTGAAGCCAGCTTACGATATCCAGGCAAGAACTCTCTCCCGATTAAAAGATATGACTATGTATCGAATAACCAGAGGAGAATACATCTTGACTATAGCTTCCCTCTAATGACTGTAGTGGATCCAAGCTCTCACCCTTGGCCCTACTTGCGAAAAGAGATTCCCCATCTTTCGCACGCAGACTTACGTCAACCTCTTATTGGCTTTGTTAGCCGAGATGAAGCACATATCTTGTACAATACCGCTCTTAAGTTCCAAGGAAAACCTGCTTTGGAGATTGGGTGTTGGCTAGGTTGGTCAACTGCTCACCTTGCATCGGGAGGAGTTGTTCTTGATGTAGTGGATCCTGCTCTGGCCAATCCTCAGATTTATGAAAGTGTGGATCAGTCTCTCCGCTTGGCAGGAGTTCGCTCCAATGTCAACCTGTATCCCGGCTACAGCCCAGAGAAGGCAGAAGAGATTGCTCGGGAAAAGAACCGCCGCTGGTCTTTGATCTACATCGATGGAAATCATGACGCGCCAGCTCCTCTGCTAGATGCTCAGGTGGCAGACCGCTACGCTGCTGAAGATGCTCTAATTCTCTTTCATGACCTTGCTTCACCGGATGTAGCTGAGGGCTTAAACCACCTAAGGGCTCGAGGCTGGAACACGATGATTTACCAAACCATGCAGATCATGGGCGTCGCTTGGCGGGGTAACGTCCAGCCTGTGGAGCATATTCCGGATCCTGCTGTTGATTGGACACTACCAGAGCATTTGAAGGGATACCCGGTATGCAACCTTGAGTTATTGAGAGTTTTGGAAAAGGTTAAGGCCTTTACCCTTTTGGGCTTTGAGCGTCTCTGGAATCTCTACACCTTAGCCAAGCGAGTCTGCCAAGAAGACATCCCTGGGAACTTTGTTGAGTGTGGCGTTTGCAGAGGAGGCAGCTCTGCACTGCTGGCTTGGGTGATCAAAAACTACAGCCGCCGACCCCGCAAAGTCTACGCTTTCGACACCTTCTCAGGAATGCCTCAGCCAACAGAAGTAGACCGAGATTACAGAGGATTTCTTGCCAATGATACTCCCTATGGAGCTGGAGCTTTGGGGGCTCCTGTCTCGGAGAACTTGGAGGTAATCAGCAGGGAACTAGGAGTTTGGGATCTCATTGTTCCTGTTCAAGGACTGTTTGCTGACACATTGCCAGCTTACCGTGACCAGGTAGGCGAGATCGCTTTTCTACACGCGGACGCTGACTGGTACCAGTCCACAATGGATATCTTTCAGAATCTTTATGAGCAGGTTAACTCCCAAGGATTTATCCAAATCGATGATTACGGACATTGGCAGGGATGTCGAGAAGCTGTCCACGACTTTGAACGAGAAATTGGGGCTTTCTTTCGGTTACATAGTATTGACTATACCGGAGTCTGGGTGAGCCTGGCTGAGAACCTGCCAGTAGTGAGAGATAGCTTAACAGAAGCTACACTTCCGCAAGGGATCCGTCTGAGCAAGTTTAACGTCGTTCTTTTCCCTTACTGGGAGCTAGAAGCGGAGCAGCTTGTGCAGGAGTTGGAGAAGCTGCTGGAGCAGATCTTGCTAAGCCCAAATCCAAAAGACTATGCTCTTATTTTGCCAGGGGATCCGGATCCACAGCTAGCCAATCAAACACTAGAAATGGCGGCGGGGAATGTAATCCTCAAACTTATGGAGAAAGGAGAGGAAGTAGCTGAGGAGCCGCTTTGTTCTGTGGTGTCTGGCTTGAACCCTTGGCAGTGGGAGAGGCTGATTCAGCATATGAACTACCGCTACCCTCTGAAGCGGGAGCGTTTTCCCAAAGGACTACGGTCAGCTGTCCAGAAGCTGCCTGTTTTGTTGATTGCTCAGTAGGATTTGCCGCCTATCCTCAACCCTCTTGAGGGGGGGAGGCTTTAAAGTGCATCGGGATCCACCCCCAGTTCCCGCAGCTTTTGGGCCAGACGCTCCGTCCGTTGTTCGGCTTGCTCGGCTCGTTGCCGCTCCAGTTCGACCTCGGTGGGTACCAGTTCCTCAGAAGAAGTGGCCCAGCGAATCCACGTGGTTTCGATGTCCCGAAACCTGCCTTCCCATTTCACCAGGTACAGTCCCAGAACTGCGCTCGGCAGGCGACCTTCTGCATCGACTTCAATCGGCTCATAGTGGTCGCCCCTCAGCCGAAACCCCGCCCAGTCCTCCGGCTCAAACGGGTCAAACCAAAAGTACTCCGGCACCCGGATAATTTGCTCGTAAAGCTGCTTTTTGCTTGTCTTATCATCCTGGGCAGTGCTGGGAGAAAGAAGCTCAATCACCACGTCTGGCCCTTTGCCCTGCTCCCAGATCACCCAGCTTTTGCGCTCGCCCTTGGGCACTCCCAGCACCACAAAATAATCAGGCCCTCGGAAATTGCGGCTGCGGGTCTGCTCCAAGCTGTAGTAGAGGAACATGTTGCCGCTGACAAAGCCATCAGGGCGCTGCTGCAGCCAGGTTTGGGTGACGGAGATGAGCAAGTCCATCTGGCACTTGTGTCGCCAGCTTTCCATAGGTACGCCGTCGTCGTAGGGGAGCTCGTCTTGGGTAGGGGGCCAGTCGGGTAGATTAACCGGATCCGGCACCTCAATAATCGGCTTGGGGTTGGTCATTGCCAGTTCTCCGATAGGTATTTTGGGCTGGCCAGTTTTCTTTACAAAGTATCGGGATCCACTCCCAGTTCTCGCAACTTTTGGGCCAGGCGCTCCGCCCGTTGCCGTTCGATCTTTTCGGCTTCTTCTGGTGTGGGCACCAGCTCACCATTGGGGAAAAAGTACCGCAGTTGCCGGTTGTGAATGCCCAGGTACAGCCCCAACACCTCGCTCCAGCGCCACCCCTGCTCCGTTGGCTCAATCTCCTCGTACTGTTCCCCCCTCAGTCGCCAACCCATAAACTCCTGCGTTTCGGGAGAAAAGTAGAAGTACTCGGGTGTCCTAAAAACCCTTTCGTAAAGCTCCCGCTTCTCACCCCGATCCACCTTGGCTGTTGATTCCGAAAGCAGCTCGACGATCAAATCCGGGTACTTGCCCCCTTCTTCCCACACCACCCAAGAGGGGCGGGGGCGGTTTTCTACCCCTTTGACCAAAAACAGATCTGGGCCGCGGAAGTCTTTGCTTTTGAGTTGCTCTCGGCTGTAGTAAACGGTGAGGTTCCAGGCGAGGAAGTAGTCGTTGCGATCCTGCCAGAGGCGGGTGAGGCAGCTCACCAGAATCAAAAGCTGCAGGGCGTGGAGGGAGTGTTCCATTTCCGGTTCATCGCTGAGCAGCCCCTGGGCCGAGGGCATGAGCTCCGCCAGTTGCTGGCGGGTGAGGGGAGTTGTCTTTTCTTGGACTTTCTCTGGAGCCAACATGAGGCACGCAGGTCGGGTGAGTTGATTGAGCTATAGGCTAGCCCATAGGCAAACCTGGCAGTGGAAGGGGAAAAACGTTCTAGAAAAGGAAGCATAATGGAGGGTGCAAACCTCTTTTCCTGCTCTCATGTCTTTCTGGAAACCTTTGGTGCTCTTGGCAGTGCTGCTTTTTGCTTGGGCAGGCGGGATCCCCCCTGTGCAAGCAGCCACTCTGGGCGGATCCCCTTACAACCGCGCCCAACAGGAGGTTGTGGTTGCAGCCAGTCCAGAGCAGGTGTTGAAGGCGGCTGAACAGGCTTTTCAAGTCTGGAAGCGAGGCGAGCTGCTGTCTGTGAATGCCGAGGCGCTGGAAGTGAAAGGGATCTCCCGCACCAACTTTTTTAAGTTCGTGGACGATCTGACGGTTTCCTTATCGCCCATCGAAGGGGATCCCGGCCATACTCGTCTGCACATCACTTCGGTGGGCCGTATTGGGGAATACGATTTCGGCGGCAACCGGCGCAACATCAACGAGTACCTGAACACTCTGCAGTCCTTGTTGTCACAGGAGTAAAGCACCGCCATTGGGGTGAGAAAGGTGGATGACTCCTGGCTAGGGTCTTTCCGATTCCTCTGTTGCATGGTTCTCTTCTAGCTTGGCCACACGGGCTTCTAGCTTGCGCAGGGCCCGCTGCAGCTCAGGCAAATGTCGCTGAACTGCCATGCTCTTGCGCCATTCGGCAATGGGCTGATGGGGGTAGCCGGCCACTGTTTGGCCAGGAGGGATGTCGCTGGTAACGCCCGTCTGAGCGGCCACACGCACGCCATTGCCGATGTGCAGGTGGCCGGCCAGGCCGCATTGCCCGGCCAAAATGACGTGGTGGCCCAACTGGGTGCTGCCGGCAATGCCCACCTGGGCGACGATTAAGCAGTGGGATCCCGTGCGCACACCGTGGCCAATCTGCACCAGGTTGTCGATCTTGGTGCCGCGGCCAATACGGGTCTCCCCGACGGCGGCCCGATCGATGGTGGTGTTGCTGCCCACTTCTACACCGTCTTCCAGCACCACCCGGCCCGCCTGCAGCATGCGCCGCCAGGAGCCATCGGGGAGAGGAATGTGGCCAAAGCCGTCGTCGCCAATCACAGCGCCGCTGTGGATGAGGCAATCGTCGCCAATCTCCGTGCGCTCGTGAATGACGCAGTTGGCGAAAAGCTGACACCGGGATCCAATCCGCACGTAGGGGTAGATGGTTACGTTGGGGTGGATTTGGGTGTAGTCGCCGATCCTCACCCCTTCCATCACCACCACATGCGGCCCAATGGCCACCCCCTCTCCCAACTCAACGCTGGGATCGATCACGGCTGTGGGATGGATCCCGGTGGGCAGGCGATAGGGTTGGTAAAACAGCTCGATGGCCTGGGCAAAGAGCAAGCGGGGATCCCTGCCCCGCAGGCAGGGGATGGGGCGAGGTAAAGCTATAGATTCGCCCACGATGACGGCGCTGGCTTGGGTTTGCTCCAAGAGGGGCAAGTAGCGGTCTTCGCTGAGGAAGCTCAACTCGCCTGGGCGAGCTTCCGCCAGGCTAGCTACGCCGTGGATCTCGAGGGTGGGATCCCCCTCGTAGGCGCATCCCAATTTTTGGGCGATCTCCTGTAGCCGCATCAGGGTTGGTGTCCTCTACGATTGCAACAGCCGCACATCCATCACAGTGCCGCGCAAGTTGTAGCTAAAAGTCTCCAGCTCCAGGGGAACGCCAACTTTGACGCGGTTGTTGCCCAGGACAATGCCGTTCTCGGTCCGCTGGCCCCGTCCCCGCAAGGTAAACACCAGATCAAAGCGGTAGGACTCTGGGTCAGGCAAGTTCTCGACCCGTCCATCGGGGAAAACCACCGGAACCGTGCGGCTGACATTTTCTATCCGCACCACTTCCACCTGGCCGTAGGGCTGGTTGCGGATGATCAAGTCAGCCTTCTGACCCACTTGAAAGGGTTCCAGGGATCGGCTGCTGACCCCCCGCACGATCATGTCCACTTCCACCGGCAGGGTAGGGCCGCCCCCCACCTGGACGACGCTGCCCGCTTGCCGCCCTGGCAAAAACAAAACGGCGACAATGGCCGCCACCACAATCGCCAGCGCCCCCAGATCTAGGAGACTGACTTTTCCCAAAAGACGTCCCTGTCCGTCAATGAGCCGCATAGCCCCCTCTCCTCCAACACACTGTTTTGATTCTAGGCAGGTTTGCTCCCCAGGTGGCCTCTCCTGCTTGGCCTAAGGGATCCAGGCCAAGGCGCTGCTGCTCAGCGGCAGGCGACGGCGGCTGTTGGGGAGCGGCAGTCCATCTTGCAAGTCCAGCAACCACACTTGCGCGCTCCGGATGGCTTGCCCACTGCGGCTGAGGGGAGCCCAGGGATCCGGAATCTCCTCTTGCAAGGGCTCCAAAAGCGTGTAGGCCAGCATGCGCCCATCGGGGGAAAGGCTGAAGTCCAGCTCAAAGGGGTAGTCGGCCCGCCCCACCTCTACGGTCTTGCCCGCCCTCCCGCTGCCGAACACCACTGCCAGCAAGCGGGGGGACTCGGTGTAGGCCAGAGATTCCAACGCGCCCTCACCAACAAACTCGGCCTCGCTGACCAAGCCGTAAAAGACGGGTGCCCTCGGCGAAAAAGCTCCTTTGGTTACGGATCCCTCGGTAACCCAAATCTCCTCGCTGGTGCCGGTATTGCTGACGATAAAGAGGCTGCGGGTGTAGTCGGGATTGAAGCGCAGCAAAGCCCCGAAAGCCCCGTCGGGACGGATGGCCAAGGTTTGGCCGAACTGGGCCAAAAAGCTCTCGGCTGCCGCCCGCGGGTGCAAGGGCACGATCCCCACCCCCTGCCCCTGGGAGATGAGCAGGCTGCTCTCGTCAGGGCTGATGAAAAAGTCTCCCCCCAAAGCCGTGTCCAGCTCCAGACGCTCAAAGGGATCCTGTCTCCTTTTCTGGACCCACAGCTCCGTCTGGACAGGGGCGAGGGGATCCCGTTGCAGGGGGATCCGCTCCGCTACCACCAGCTCCCCTGTCGGCGAGACCTGGAAGCGCAGGTTCTGGTAGCCCTGGTGATCCAACAGCAACTGGGAAGACTGATCCTCCAGATCCAGCCGGTACAGATCCTGGTGTTGCAGGCTGGTGGCGGTGGCAAAGTAGTAGACGAAGCGGCCATCGGCGCTGGGCTGCATTTGGGTGACCTTCAGCCCCGCCGGCGTCAGCAAAGTGGTGGATCCCGTCTCCAGGTTAAAGAGCAACAGCCGCCCCCGTTGGTCTGCTTCCGTGCCGATCCCCAACAACTGCCGATCCGGCGTGCGAAACTCCCCCTCAAAAGGCCGGGCCATGGGCTGGCCCCGCTCATCCATGGCTGCCTGCAGGCGCACCCGGTAGGTCTGGCCGTAGGGGGCCGGCTCTGTCAGCGTCCAAAAAAAGCGGCGGCCCAGCTTGCGCATCCGGCCCGGCAGAGGCGGCTGGATCTCCAAGTTGGCCGCAACGCTGTCCGCATCCATAGGGCGGTTGAAGGTCAGCACCATCTGCAGTTCCTGGGATCCCACCCGCTGCTGTTGCCAGTTGAAATCCCGCACATAGGGGGCCGTATGGTTGCCCAGCAAAAATAAGATCACCCCAATCGCCAAGTTGCAGAGGGTGATCCCGGCTACCCAGCGATCCAGAGGCTGGGAAAACCCTTGCTGCAGAGCTGCATAGAAACGACGTGCCGGCCAGGCAGGCATCCGGGTCGTACAGTTCTCGACATCTCAAACTAGATTAAGGCACCTTTCAGGCGCTTGGGGCCACTGCCCTCACCCCCGCCCCCTCACCCCCGCCCCCTCTCCCAGAGGGAGAGGGGAGCTGGGCTGGAGCGGGAACGGGTAAACGGCTCTACTGCAGCATGACAAAGAGAAAGTCTTCCAACGCCGTCAGGAAGGTCAACACCTCGTCGGTTGCCTGTTCTTTCGTCAGGGATCCCAGCTCGACGACCCGTTGAATCAGCTCTGCCACCGGAGTCGGCCCCTGCAGCAGCGGAGCCAGCCATCTCACCTTCTCGGCAGGGATGCTGATCCGCCCGTGGGTGGCCCCTGTCCACTGCATTTCGTAGGGGCGGTTCTCTTGCAGGGCCTTGTTGTACTCCTGGTGGAAGCGGGTATTGTCCATCAGCAGGGGGTTAAACTGCACGGATCCCGTCAGCCAATCCGCATCCGTCCAAGGCAGCACCAGGGAAGAGCCGGCGTGCTCGGCCCAAAAGTCGATGAGGCGATGGGCAGGCCGGATCAGCTCGTAGAGGTGCAGCCGCTCCATAACGCTGAGGGTTTCCAGCCGTTGCCGCACAAACTCCGGCACTTGCTTAAAGAGAGACTCCACCGACCAGTCGGGCATATCCACCAGGCTTAAAAAGCCCAACCCTGCCTGCTGCAACATGCCAAACACCTCGGGGATCGTAAATCCCTTGTCGTTGGCAAGCAGATAGTTGTTCAGGATGGCGGCGTCTTCGGTATAGTTGGCCGGGTTCCACAGCACTGCCTTGGCCACCTCTTCCTGCAGGGATCCCATGAATTCCCGCACGTTCTTGGCGCCTACTGCTGGCGGGACGTCGAATTGCCCCACCTTTTGCAAAGCTTCCTGCAGGCGGAGAAACACCTGGCGTTGGCGGCGGCTGTGGAGATTGGCGCGAATAATGCCCTCGGGCTTGAGAACCTTTTTCATCGCCCGCAAGCCCTCAGTGGGATCCGCCAACAAATACAGAACGTCGTTCAGGCTGATGAAATCGAACTGGATCCCCAGGCGATCCAGCTCCAGCACGTTGAGGACGTAGCACTGGACATCGGTGAAGCCGTGGCGGCGCAGGCGTTCCTCGGTGAGCTTGACGGAAGCCGGCGACAGATCACAAGCCACAATCTGGGCGCCCGGATTGGCCTCCGCCATCATCAGCGTCTCCCAGCCGGAGCCACAGCCGGCGTTAAGCATCACCTTGCCCTCTGACGGGACGAGCATGTGGGTGCGCAGGTACTGGGCGGTGGTATAGCTCATCTTGAACATCTCCCCCAAGGCATTGCGGGCCGACTGGGAGAGGGGCACATTGGGGTAGGGCAGGGCCTCGTAGAGGCTGAGGGCCCGGTCTGCAGCCGAGAGAGCAGATCTGGTCATCGGCAGGGGAAAAGTGCAAGGGAGATCGAGAGAAGCAAGGCCATCGCTATGATTGAGTCTAGCCGCTGGTCGCGGCGGCGCTGCCGAGCAATAGAGATCTGCTGAGAACTGGCCATGACTGCTGCTGCTTTGCCCCGTCGCCGCTCCCGTTTCTCCCTGACAGGCACCCTGGCCGCCGTGGGCGGGGCGCTGCTGTGCGGGATCCTGGTGGTACGGCTGCAGGTGCCGATGCTGGAGCGAATCAATCTAGAGGCCCTGGAAAATGCCGAGGCCCGCAAAAACCGCAACATTGCCCTGGCCACCACCCTGGGCTGGCTGGGCTACCGCAACCTGGGCGCCTCCTGGCTGTGGCTGGAGCTGATCCAGTACTACGGCGACGCCCCTGCTCGCGCCCAAACCGGCTACGGCCTTGCCTACGAGTACTTCGACCACATGCTGCGGCTGGATCCCAACTTCTTTTTGGGCTACCGCCTCTCCAGCTTGGTGTTGGCTTATCAGGCCGGCCAGCCGGAAAAAGCCGTCGAGATTTTGGATCGCGGCCTGCAGCAGTTTAACCCCCAAAACAACCCCGATGCCTGGCGGCTCTACGTGGATCGCGCCCTGATCAACTTCATGTTTTTGGGGGATGCGGAAGCGGGCCGCCGCGACTACTACCAAGCCGCCGCCTGGCGGGAACAGGTGGGCTTGCCCGGTGACGATTTTCGCCAACTGGGGGACAACATCGCCCGCAGCCCCCTCAGCCGCCGCTCCCGCTTCGATGTCTGGCTAAGCGTGTTTAACGCCACCAGCGACCGGGATACCCGCCAGTTTGTTCTGGAACAACTGACCCAATTGGGGACGGTGCTGCGCACGTTGCCCACGGGCGAGATCGAGATTCTCCCGCCGCCTCTGCCCAGTGGACTTGAGGAAGAGCCCTACCGCTTGCGCCTGTGATTCCAATCGAGTGACGCACTCCCGACCCTCATCTTCGTTGAGTCAACACAACATGGCTTACAGCACGCTGCGCGAACCGATAGCGTACGGGCTTCACGCTTCCCAGACTTGTTGGTACAGAGGTCTCAGCGTGCTGCCACCGTGCCACCCGCGGCGGGAACCAGTCAGGGAAACTCTTTAAGCTAACTGGACAAAGATTGCCATCTAGGGTTGTGACGTTGCCCCAAGAGGTGAGCTAGACTCTAACCCAAATTCTCATCCTGGGAGCCGACTTTTGCAGAAGGGCAAGCTACGCGTCGGAGAAGTTGCTTTCTCTGACGCGGGTGAGTTATTGGCTCTGGCGCCTCTTTCCGAGGAAGCAGCAGCCCATTTGCTTCTGCCAGTCTGCGAAGACGCCTCAGGCTTTTGGCGGGTTCCCGCAGCCTCCCCATTTCTTATTATTTCTTAACTTTTGTTGTTCTGCACAATTAGGAGTGATCCCCATGGCCTCAAGAACTTCTCTCCTGATGACGGCGGCTGTCCTTTCGGGCACTTGGTTTGTCCTCCCTGCAGCGGCCCAATCTTCCGCGACAGCGCGAGTACGGTCGGTGGTGGATGGGGACACCTTTTGGGCAGACTTGAACGGCAGGCCCACCCGTTTTCGCCTTGCCTATGTGGATGCGCCGGAGCTGACGCAGGGACGCTGGGGGCGGCTCTCACAAGAGGCTTTGCAAAGCCTGCTGCCGCCGGGATCCCTGGTGCAGGTGGATACCCTCTACGTCACGCCGGAAGGGCTGCACATTGCCCAGGTGTACAACTCTGAGGGCTTGGTGAATTTGGAGATGTTGCGCCAGGGGCAGGCGGCGGTTTACGAGCGCTTTTTGTACGGGGCCAACCGGGAGCGCTACCTGGAAGCTCAAGAATTGGCCCAGGCGGCGCGCCGAGGTTTTTGGCAGCAACGCAATCCGGTGATGCCCTGGGAGTTTCGGGAGACAGCCGCGCAAACCTCGGCCTTTGCGGGATCCAACGTTTTGGACGGCTCCTTCCTGCGGGAAAACCCGGCAGCGGCAGCGGGCGTGGGCATTGCCACAGCAGTGGTGATGGTGGGCCTGAGCAAAGTGTTGTGGAAAAAGCCTCGCCAGAAAAACGCGAGCATCCGCCAGATGGAGCGGGATCTGAAACAACTGCGGCGCAGCCTGGCCACAACGCTGGCCAGCTGCAAACAACTGGAACGGCAGTACGATCAACTGCTGCAAAAGGCTGAGGATTGGTTTGTCAGAGCCGAGAAGGCCAGCCAACATGACCAGGACGAACTGGCGCGCCAGGCTTTGGTTCAGCGGAACCAACACATGAGTGCCGCAGAGGCGGTTCGTCGCTCCCTGGACGAGGTTGAGGCCCAGGCGACAGCTATCCGCGAGGGCATTTCCCGCTTGGAAAGCCAGATCGCGATGGCCAAGCTGGAGCGGGAGATGAACAACTGACGTGAGCGCGGCCAAGCCCAACTCCTCCTCTGCTCTGTCCAGCCGGGCTACAGCAAGGTCTGGGGCAGGCTTTGCAGAACCGTGTGGACGATTGCCGCCGAATTGAGCGCCGCCGTCTGAAAGAAGCTCAAGAAATCGGCGTCGTTTCCTGCATCGCTGACCGAGCGCACCAGCAGACAAGGGATCCCGGCTTCTTGTGCCACCCGCACCACAGCCGCCCCTTCCATCTCCACCACCAGAGCCCCGGTGCGCTCGCGGATTTGGCGGCGCAGCTCGGCGTCGGCCACGAACACATCGCCGGTGGCCACCAAGCCTTGATAAATGATGGGATCCCGACCTTGCAGAGGGTGGAGAGGGATCCGCTCCGGGTGGGCCACGATTAAATCGTAGAGGGCACTGTCGGCCTCAGCCAGGGGGTGGCGCAGCTCGGGAATAAAGTCGATCCCCAGGACAAAGCCTTCGGGCCGTCCGGTGCCGAAATCGTGCTCGATGGCAGTGTGGGCCAGCACCACATCTCCCATCTGTAGGTGATCGGCCAAGGAGCCGGCCACGCCGGTAAAGATGATGCCCCGCAAAGGGAAGTGGGCCACCAACAGGGCTGCCGTAGTTGCCGCCCGCACCTTGCCCACCCCTCCTTGAACCGCCACCACCGGTTGTCCGGCCAGGGATCCCTGATGGAACTGCCGCCCCAGATGGGTATGGACAGAATGGATCTCCATTGCTTGGGTGAGCATGGCCACTTCTTCCGGCAGGGCTCCCACAATGCCGACAGCCTTTTGGGAGGGGTGGGATGGAGCTTCCATAGGGCTTCCCTCAGGTTTTTTTAGAATCCTTAGGTTTGAGAGGCGGGCGGGATCCGGTGTCCCCACAGGCCCGGCCATTTGGTGACTTTGAGATCTCCCAGCACCTGCACCTGACAGGCCAAGCGCAGCCCGTTGCCGCCCTGGGCCGCCGCAGTGGACGGGAGTTGGTGGGGTGGCAAAGACAGGCGGGCCCGTTCTCGCCAGCCCATGGGGGAAACAGCCCCTTCGATCTGTACGGCACAGGTGCCACAGGTGCCCAGACCGCGGCAGTTGAGGATATGAGCCGGCGGGTTGTAGAGCGGGATCCCGGCTTGCAGCAGCACCTGGCGCAGGTTGGCGCCCGCCTCACAAGTGAGGGTGCGTCCTTGAACGTCAATCTGGGGCATAGGCAACCTTCCTAACCGCGAACAGTCCTATTCTGGCCTGAGCCGGATCCGGCAGCATGGCAGGTAGGTGGGAGGGCTAGGCAGTATAGTTAAGGTGGTTAGACAGGGAGTAGGGGAAAGATCATGGCCTACAGCGAGCCGCTCATTGACCGTTCTCCAGAGGTTTTTCCGGTGTTGGAGGAACCTGTTCGCTATGTTGAGGTCGTCTCGGCGGTGGTTTCCAGCCTCAAGGAAGATGCCGCCTACGAGAACCACGAGCAGGGTCACACCTGGAAATTCACCTACGGCACTGCGGAAGTGTTCGTCCACCTGAGCGGCGAATCCCCCGAAGATACTCTGTTGGTGTGGTCTCCCGTTCTCTCTCTGCCGGTGGCGGAGCCGGCTAAGCTCATGCAGAAGCTGCTGGAGAAAAATTGGAGCGACACGCTGGAAGCCCGTTTTTGCATCTGGAATAACCAAGTAATCCTCAACCACTACCGCACTCTCGAGGGGATCAGTGCGGGCGAGATCTCGCGGGCCGTCACCATTGTGGCCAGCCTGGCCGATGAGTACGACGAGCCGCTGCGAGCAGAGTTTCCCCCCACTTGAGATGGGATCCCAGGGAGCTTGGCTGCCCTATCGCGTGGCTCCTGGCGGCTGGCAGATGGAACAAGATGCCTGGCTTTTGCAGCGGCTGCGCCATGCTCCCAGGCCCTGTTTGCGCTTCTACGGCTGGGATCGGCTCACCCTCTCCCTAGGGCGGCACCAGGCCTGGCCCGATTCAGCGCCAGGGATCCCAGTGGTGCGCCGGCCCACCGGCGGACGGGCGGTGTTGCACCAGGCGGCTGAAGAGGCAGCGGAGCTGACCTACAGCTTGGTGCTGCCCCTTTCTTACCTCCAACGTCGGCTGCCCCGTTTGCAGCGGGCCTGCGTGTACGACTTCTGCTGCCGCTTTTGGGTAGAGGGCCTGGCGGCGCTGGGCATTGCGGTGGATCCACGCGTTTCTGCTCACGACCGACCTGCTGGCCAGAACCGCCTAACCCCAGACCCGGGCTACCACAACAAAGTCAGTTGCTTCGCCGCCCGTACCCGCGCCGATCTGAGCTGGCAGGGCAAAAAGCTGATGGGCAACGCCCAACTGTGGCAACCCTGGGGGATCCTGCAACAGGGATCCCTGCTGTTGCGGCCCAATTTCGAGCTGTGGGAACGATACCTGCCCGGCTCTCAGGTGATTGGCGTGTACGACCTTTGCCCCACAGCGCCGGGGATCCCTGAACTGATCGAACATTTTCTCCAAATGGCCCAAGAGTGCTTTGAGGTGGAATGGCAAGAAGAAACCTGGCCGGATCCGCTTCACTGGGAGGATCCGGCGGGGATAGCTGACCCTGAGTGATAGAGAACGGCAAGATCCACTTCCCCCCTCTCCCTCTGGGAGAGGGGCTGGGGGTGGTCGCGTGAGCGGCGCGGAGCGCTTGGGTGCCTCTGGGAGAGGGGTTAGGGGTGAGGGGGTGTTCGTCTCATTGGTATTCGGGATAACTTTGGAAGTGGTTGCGTTCTTGACACTCCCACCGCCTAAAGGGGGGGGGGATTCTTACGCAGTCCACAAACGAGCTCGTAAAGGCGCTGTCAAGACGCCTCTAGACAGTTCCGTGTTGCAAATGCATCTCCATCCGAAGGGGCTGTGCTAAAACCAAGGCAGCGCTCAGCCAGGTGAGCCATGCCAAAAGTTTGGGCGGCAGTCTTGCTCAGTGTATCGCTGTGGATCCCGCAGCCTGCTTGGGCAATTACCCTCGAACAAGTGCCCAACCCCCGCCGCCAGTATGGAGGATGGGTTTCCGACACCGCCGACATCCTCAGCAGCAGCACTGAAAACGAGCTGAACCGTCTCCTCACCCAGCTTGAGCAGCGCACCAGTGCCGAGATGGCGGTGGTGACGGTACCCAACACTCAGGGATATGCCACGCCGAAAGCGTTCACCACGCAACTGTTCAACTACTGGGGTATTGGCAAGGCTGGCCAAAACAACGGCGTGTTGTTTCTCATCTCGGTAGGGGATCGGCGGGTGGAAATTGAAACCGGCAGGGGCTTGGCCACCATCCTTCCCGACAGCCGCGTTCAGCAGATTATCGACCAGCAGATCCTGCCCAAGTTTCGCAATAGGGATTTCGATGGCGGCACCTTGGCGGGAGTACGGCAGTTAACCTCAGTGTTGCAGGGGCAGCCGGTTGCCGAGGTTCCTTCAGCCGCTTCTCAAGCTTCCACTTCTCTTTCCACTGCAGCCGTTCCTCGAGCGGTTGGAACGGGATCCCTGGCTGCTGCTCAAAGCTCCCTGGAAGGGATCCTGCTGCTCTTGGGGATCATCATTCTCGGAGTGGGATGGCAGCGCTCCCGCCTGCCGGTCTATCTCAAGGCCGAGCGGGGAGGAGCGAAAGTCCTGTCGCTGACACGCCGCGAGCAGGGGACAATGGCTGCCTTCTCTTCGCTGCAGAGCGACCCCGTTCGCCTGCTTCTCTATTCTGGCTCCCTCTGCCTTGGTCTTTTCCTGTTGTCGGCCAGCGGTAACTGGCTGGTACTGGTGCTGCCCTTCCTGGCAGTTGTGACCACCGACGGCATCTTGGGCTCGAAGCGTGGGATCCCGTTTCAGCCGGTGGTGTGTCAAAGCTGCGGTCGGCCCATGCGCCCCATCCAGCCCCAAATTCTCGATGGGCAACTTCCCCCAGCGCATCGCCTGGCCAAAAGCCGGCGCAGAGCCCGCTACTACGGCTGGTTTTGCCCCGCCTGTCAGGGGATGGCCGTGGTCGTGCGCGAAAATAAATCTTATCGCCACCTTTATTGCCCTCAGTGTCAAGCTCTTACCCTTGATCTCCAAACCGAGATTATTAGGAGAAACATCTATCCCTACACCTTCAGACGAGAAACCTTGACTTGCCCTCTCTGCCAATACCGAACGGAGCGAGAAGTTGAAGTCCAAGAGCCTGATGACAGCGATTATGACACCAGAGACCGAGATAGGGACTTTGGCGGCGGCAGCAGCCACGGCGGCGGAGCAGGCGGCAGTTGGTGAGACCCAACTCTAGAGATTTCTCTATCGATTGAACAAGGGGGTTGGGCTTCTCTTAAATCCGCCAGGGCAGTACAGTGGTAAGGGAGCAACGATAGCGATTTGTTAAGGACGAAGATCCCATGACCCTTGCAGAAGGCGTGCAACTGGTTACCTTTGGGGTGCTCTCGGCAATGGCCATCGGCTTTGCCATGGGAGTGGTTTGGGCCCCTAACATCGTCTATTCCGGCTTTCTATTGGGGGGCGTTTTCCTGAGCATGGCCGGGCTGTACCTTCTCTTGAATGCCGATTTTGTGGCTGCCGCCCAAGTGTTGATCTACGTCGGCGCGGTCAATGTGTTGATCCTGTTCGCCATCATGTTGGTGAACCGGCGCTACACCTTTGCTCCTCTGAAACTGGGCTGGCTGCGCAATGGGGTGACGGCGGCGGTGTGTTTGGGGCTGTTTGCCCTCCTGACGGCAATGGCCTTGAATACCCCCTGGCAGTTGGAGCCAATCCAGCCCACGAGCAGTGCTCTGGTGATTGGCGGGCATTTCTTTAGCGATTATCTGTTGCCGTTTGAGCTGGCTTCTGTTTTGCTGCTGATGGCGTTGATCGGGGCCATTGTGCTGGCGCGTCGAGAGTTTGTCATCCCCCAAGCCCAAGAAGGGGATCTTAGCTTGCTGGAGCGGGCCCGGCCCCGGCTGGAATCGGAGTCGGAACGCCCAGCAGAGCTGGTGAGCACCCGTTAAGGCTGTCTGCTCTCGGCCATACAGCTCAAGGTCTTCCTCACACCCCTCTCATCTGTATCCACTGGAGCCTCTTGGGATGTTGCAACTGCAGTTTTTCTTGGTGGTCGCGGCAGTTCTCTTCTGCATCGGCATCTACGGCTTGATCGTCAGTCGCAACGCCATTCGGGTGTTGATGTCGATTGAGCTGATGCTCAACGCGGTGAACCTCAACTTTATGGCCTTCTCCAACTTTGTTGACTCCAGCTTGATTCGCGGCCAGGTGTTTTCGGTGTTCGTCATCACCGTGGCGGCTGCCGAGGCGGCAGTGGGCTTGGCCATTGTGTTGGGGATCTACCGCAACCGGGCCACCATCGACATGGAGAGCTTTAATCTGCTCAGGTGGTAGTTGTTTTCTTGATCGATTACGTTCAGGTGCGGCTGGGCAGCGGCGGGCATTGGATCCCGGGGATCAGGGATTCCAGTATGCCGCTGCAGGCGTCCCAGAGCAGCTCGATCACGTAGTGAAACCCAGCCTCGCCCCCGTAGTAGGGATCCGGAACTTCTTCATCGGTGTGGGAACGACAGTAGCTACAGATTAAGCGCACCTTGTCGGCATATCTTCTCTGGGGATCGAGGCTGAGGATATCGCGATAATTTTGCCGATCCATAGCCAGGATCAGGTCGAACTCCCGCAGATCCAAAGGATGAATTTGCCGGGCTTGGCCGTGCAGCTCCAGTCCATAGCGCTGGGCAACTTGTTGCATGCGGCGATCTGGGGGACTGCCGATGTGATAGGCGGCTGTACCTGCCGAATCGCAGATAATGGCTTCTTCGTGGCCGCTGCTCTGCAGCAAGTAGTTGGTGATCCCTTCGGCAGCAGGAGAACGGCAGATGTTGCCCAGACACACAAACAGCAGCTTTTGGCTCATGGCAATCTCAACGGCAGTAAAAAGCTCTTCTTAACCCTACAACAATGTCCATCTGGTGGTTCATTTCTACCGGGAGCCGCTGCAGTGTTTGGAATTCCAGGTTCAATCAAACCGACAAGGGATCTCCAGGCACTGCTGCAACAGCTTCAGGTAGTCTTGGCCATCCATGAGAAAGGCGCCAAAACGGGCTAGGTGCGGGTTCATCAACTGAGCGTCGAACAGGCGAAATCCCCGCTCCCGCAGGTGTTCCACCAGCTTCACCAGGGCCACCTTCGAGCCGTTGGGCCTGCGGTAGAACATGGACTCGCCGATGAACGCTGCCCCCAGGGCAATGCCCAGGATCCCGCCTGCTAGGGTGTCTCCCTGCCAGGTTTCAAAGCTATGGGCAAAGCCGGCCCGGCGCAGAGCTGCGTAGATCTGCTTCAGCTCACGGCTGATCCAGGTGTGGGTACGAGCGGCACAGCCTTCTACCACCTGCTCAAAAGCGTCGTTGATCCGCACCTGGAAACGACCGCTGCGCACCAAAGGCCGCAACGAACGGGGGCAGTGGAATCGCTCGTCGAGCGGGATCACGGCGTGCCGGTCGGTGCCGTACCAAGCTAGGGATCCCGTCTCTTCGTCGGCCATCAGGAAGTAGCCTTGGGCGTATCCGGCCAGAATGGCGTCCAGGTTCACTTGTGCCCCCTCAAGATTGCCATTGGGGCGAGAGACTGGCAAAATCTCCCGCATTGACTTTGGGGTGACAATCCACGCAGCCACTGACCCGCACAGGGGTGGGAAACTCCACTTGCAGGTGCAAGGCGCGGAAATAGCGAGAATCGGCCAGGCGGTAGGGCACCTGTTCTCCTTGTCGCAGAGGGCGGGAGTTGGGCCGCAAATAACCCCAGGCCAGTTGCAAAGCCACGCCGCTCAGGGGCTGGATCTGCTGGCCATAGTGGCTGGGATCCTGTAGCAGCCGTCGCCAGGTTTCGGTGGGCAACACTTGGGCAGGCAACGCCACGTGGCAACTGCCACAACTGCGCACATATTGAGCCTGCTCCAGTTGGGCTTGAGTTAGGCCTTGCTGTGCCTGTGCCCCCAGCTTCTGTGCCGATCCCGCCAGCAGGGATCCCACAAACCCGGCCAGGATGACCACCATGGCCCAGATCCCAAATCGAAGTCGCCGGCGCCGTCTTTGTGAAGGAGCCATACTCTCACAGCCACTGCCTATGCTTTCCACTCTATGTCCTTTCCGGTAGCGAAATCAGGAGTGAAAACGGCGCCTCTGGCAGTGGCCACTCAAAACCCTTCTTCCTCGAGGGCCTGGACGTTTTGCACAATCCGGGAAAGCTCGTTTTTCTCGTCCACATTGATGCGGGTCGGGGAGCCGCTGATGATGCGCTCGTAGCCCCGGAAGGAATCGCGGATTTGGATGCCTGCATTGGAGATCAGGTACTCGCGGATCCCTTTGTCGTGCCAGGATCCCCGCATTTTGAAGACATTGAGCGCGCGGGCCATCTCGCCGCGGATCTCCACGTATTGCAGCAGGATGATCGTGTCGGTGATGGTGGAGATGTGGGACTCGGTGATGGAATGGGATCCCATGAATTGGTCGGTGGTGTTGGTGAAAAAGCCGGTGATCTCCTCTTGCTTGGCCAGGCCGGTTACCCCAATAACAAACTGGCGGAAGGCATTTTGGCTCACCCCCCGCGCCAGCGCCGACAGCGAGTCGATGGCCATGCGAGAGGGCTTGAAGGCCATCATCTCCGTTTTGATCTTCTGCAGGTGATCTTCCAGGCCAGCCGACTCCGGATAGGCGCAGATGATCTTAAGGAGGCCCTGCCGCTCGAACTCTTCCAGCTCAATGCCCCAGGAGGAGGCGTTGCGGGAAAGCTGCGCCCGCGATTCTTCATAGGCGAAGAGAATGCAGCGTTCCCCATCCAGACAACCCCGCTCTAGGAATTTGCTCACCAGCGAGGTTTTGCCCGTGCCGGTGGCGCCGGTGGCCAAAATAATCGAGTCTTTGAAGAAGCCACCGCCGCACATCTCGTCCAGCTTCTCGATACCCGAAGAAACGCGCACATTGGAGGAGCGCTGCGTCAGTTGCATGGCCCCCAGCGGGAAGATGTTGATCCCGTCGTTGGTGATGGTGAAGGGATATTCCCCCTTCATGTGGGTGGTGCCCCGCAGCTTCAAGATCTCGATGGTGCGCCGCCGCTTCTCGCCTTCCAGAATGTTGCGCAGGATCACCACGTTGTCGGAGACGAATTCTTCCACGCCGTAGCGAGCGATGGGGCCGTACTCGTCGGTGCGCTCGGTGGTCATGACGGTGGTGACATTGGCCTGCTTGAGGCGGGCCGTCAGGCGGAACAGCTCTCGCCGCACCACGCCGGCAGGGTCGTATTGCTGAAAGATGGCCGTCACCGAGTCGATGGAGACCCGCTTGGCTTTGTATTTGCGGATGGCGTACTGGATGCGCTCGATAAGGGCCGACAAGTCGAAATTGCCGCTCACCTCGTAGCCTTCGGGATCGGGGGAGGCATCCAGGATGAACAGTTGGCCCCTGTCGATGAGAGCCTGCAGATCCCAGCCAAAGCTGGAGGCATTGCGAATGATATCGGCGGGGGTTTCCTCAAAGGTGACAAAGATCCCCGGCTCTTGATACTTCACGATGCCGTTGTAAAGGAATTGAATGGCAAACAGAGTTTTGCCGGTACCAGAGGTGCCGCTGACCAAGGTGGTGCGTCCCAGGGGCAGCCCACCGTGGCTGATGTCTTCAAAGCCCTCGATGCCCGTCTGTTTTTTCGGGATCCCACGCAGCTCCGATAGACTCGCTGGGTGGTTGTCTGTGGTTGGTTCGGTGGAGTCCTCTGCGGCGTTATCCTGTGGCTTTTCTGGCTCAGAAGGCCCCAATGATTGGTTCATCCCATTCTCCTTGCCCTCGTGGCCTGTCTCAAGTCTCTTCGTCCAGTTCTTCGTAGAGCAGATCCAGGCCGATGAGCACTTTCTCGCGGTTGGACAGATCGCCAATAATCTTCCGCACCGGTGGCGGCAGGATTTTGGCCAAGGTCGGCGTTGCCAAGATCTTATCTTCCTCTGCCAGTTGCGGGTTTTTCAAGACATCGATCACCTTCAGACTGTACACGCCGCGGAATTCCTTTTCTAAGATGTCTTGCAAGGTGCTGAGGGCACGCAGAGAACTGGGGGTGTTGCCCGCCACGTAGAGCTTGAGGACATAGGCTTTGCGAGTGGACATATCAGGGATCCCTTGGGGCAGGTTTGGGAATGGAGCGGCGGTACATTTCGCTCAGGTGGGCCATCACATCGATCAGGGTGAGGCGGTAGTCTAGCAGGATCTCTTCGCTGCGGCCTTCCAGTTTCAGTTGTTTGGCAAAGTCCTCCATCAAGTTCATGTGCAGCTCCAGCAGTTGAGCAGCGCCGATGTCGGCAAAGAAGGCAAGGGCCACCAGCTCGTCGATGCGGGCATTGGCGGTCTCAGGAGACTGAAAGTATTCCAGGACAATGGTTTGGTACAGGCCGCGCAGCCGCTGCATCAAGGCTCGCTGCTCGTGGGGTGGGAGGCGCCGATAAAACAGCTCTGGGTCACGATGATAGTACACTCCGGCATAGCCCAGCCGTTCCCGCAGTTTCTCCGCCAGCCGTCGCTGTTGTTGGTTGCTGTAAGCCAGGTAGGGCTGATCGCTGGGATGCACTGGGCCCTGCGGGAGACCGCAGGTGGGAGACATCTGCAGAAACAAGGCGATGGCCCGATCCACCAGCAGCTCTAAGACGGAAGGGGATCCGGAACAGTCGGCCCGCGCCTGTCCCTTCAGCTCTTGCGGCGAAATGGGACGAACAAGGGTGGCATTGTGGTAAAAAAATTGCTCCCGCTTGAGCAATGCCTTTACCCGAGAGGAGTGTTCTTCGGTCTCCAGATGGGATTCTTCCAGCACAATGGCCAACACAGTCGGCAGCAGAAGCCCCCAGGCGCAGAGCTGATTACCCAGATCGTGCAACTCCTGCAGCCGACCGGGATCCACCAGAAGCACCAAGCAATCGACATGGCCGTCTTGTTTTCTGAGGGCTTCTAGAAAGGCCGCTTGATCCTGAAAACACTCGACGACGAAACGCTGCGGGGGTAGCCACTCCTCGCAAGCCAGAGGTTCCTCTGCTGGCGGCTCCCAATCCAGCAACAGGCTGATGCGCAGGGGGTGGGGGTCAGGCAACAAGACAAGGGCTGAAGACGCATTCCTATCTTAAATCTGGCCGGGATCCCCGCTCACCTGCCAGAGTTGGGCCAAAGGAGCAATCCTCTGATCCGCTCCACTGAGTGTGCAATCTGTTCAGACGCTGCCTGCGCTCTTGCCGGATCCCGCTTGTGCTCTTCGGCCAGAGTCCTCATCGGCGATGACGGTGCGGTAGTACTCCTCCAACTGTTGTGTGGCCGCCGACCAACTCCAGCGCTCAGCCTCTTGCCGGGCCTGCTGCCGGAAGAGCTGCCGCTGCCCGGTGCCCTCTAAGAGCTGCCGCGTGGCCTGGACAAAGTCGCTGTCGGAGTCCGGATCGAACAGAAAGCCGTTGCGGCCGCTGTCCACCACATCGGTAATGCCGCCGCAGCGGGGGGCGATTACCGGACAACCGGCAGCCATGGCCTCCAACAAGACCAAGCCCAACGTCTCGGTGCGGGAGGGGAACACGAACAGATCCGCGGACGCAAAGGCCGCCGCTAGGTCTTGCCCCTGTAAATAGCCCGTAAACACCACGTCGTAGCCGGCAAAATGTTGCTCCAGGGATCCCCGCTCCGGCCCATCGCCCACGATAGCCAGGCGCGCCTGCGGGATCTGCTCCAGCAACACCCGGATCCGCCCCACCTCTTTTTCCGCCGAGAGCCGACCTACGTAGAGCAACAGCGGCCGCTCCGGCTGACCCGCCGTGAGCCGGGCCCGCATCTCTGGGTCGGCAGCCTGCGGATGAAACAGCTCCGTATCCACTCCCCGCTGCCACAGTTGCACCCGCTCGATGCCGTGGGCGCTCAGCTCCTGCATCATGGCCGTCGAGGTGCAGAGGTTGACCCGCGCCAAATTGTGCCCCAGCTTGAGGAGGTTCCACAAAACTCCCTCCAGAAAGCCCAGCCCGTAGTGCTTCAGATACTTCGGCAGATGGGTGTGGTAGGAGGCCACCAGCGGGATCCCCATCGCTTGGCTGTAGTAGAGGCCCCCCAACCCCAAAACCGCCGGGTTGACCACGTGGATCACATCCGGTCGGAAGCGGTTGAGCACCCTGCCGATGGCGGGGCCGGGAGCAGCCAGCTTCAACTCCGGGTACAAAGGCAAGGGGAAGCCTGGGATCCCGTAAACCCGCGCCCGGGCAAACCGCCTGGGCGCCCCCTGAGGCGCGACGATAAGCACCGAGTTGCCGCGGGCCGTCAGATGGCGCACCGTGTGGCAAAGCCGCGTAACGATGCCATCCACCTTGGGCAGAAACGTTTCCGTAAACAGGGCTATGCGCATCGGGATCCCAAGCCTAGTGAAAAGGCTCTGCAGATTCTCTTAGGATGAGTGTTGCACAAAACGGCAACGCAATGACGGCTTGGGATCGCAGCAGCACAACTTTATTGCAGCAGCTGATCTTGCAGCGGAGCAGAATGAGTTGGCTCTTGGTTCTGGCCGAGGGTATCGGCCGCCGTTTTGCTGATCAACAACAGCGTAGCCGCCAGAGCCAGTCCAATAACGTCTCGCCACATAATCCGCTCCCACACTCCTCATGCCCCCTACTGTAGCGGCGGTTTTTTCGGCTGGGCAGTGATGGGCGACGGATTTTTAGGTGACAACAATCACTTCCAGAATTGCGGCTTTGCCCCCTAGTCGCGAAAGGCCAGTTGCAAGCTGGTGATCAGCAGAACCAAAGAAAACACCGCCATCACCCCTCCCCAGAACCAGTAGGGCAAAAACAGGTTTTGGGCAATCTGGCTGGAATCGGAGAGGATCAGCCGCCCGTCGATGACAGCAGCGTCCATAAAAAGATAATCGAGCTGGTGATAGGTGCTCACGCAGGCTTGCACCCCCAAAAACTGCAGGGCAAAGCTTTGTAACCAAGAGGCAGCCCAGCGAGCTACTGCCAGGATGCCCAAACCCATGGCCGGGAGGAACAAAAGGCCAAAGGGGGAACGCACCCAGAGCAGCGTCGAGAGCAATAACAGGGATCCCAAAAATACCAGCCCCAGCCGAGCTGTGCTGCGGCGGCGGGAGGTGAGGATGAACAGGGCCCCAGCTATGGGCGGCCCCATCGGCCCGGCAGCGGCCACCAAGGCCCGCCCCACCCGCCCCAAAAACAGCTCGCCACTGTGAATGGCCAGCCCCGAGCCGTCGGGATAGATCTCAAGACGATGAAACTCACCCCCCAACAGCAGCGCCATCAGGCCATGGCCCATCTCGTGAAACCAGGTGGCCAACAAAGTAAAGGGGTAGAGGAGGTAATTGCCCCAGGGAAACCGCCAGAGCAAGACTGTCAGCCCCGCCGCAGCCACCAGCCAGATCACGCTGTGCCGGCCAGGCCTTGCGGAAGGGGAAGGAGGCAGCTCAAACTGAGTCATACCAGCAGGTGGGTGGAGAAAAGGCCCAAGATGCCTTGTCGGCCTAGACGATTGCCGGCAGAAAAAAGTTCCACATCAGGCAAAAATAGCCGGGCCAACTCCCCTCTCCCTCTGGGAGAGGGGTTGGGGGTGGTCGCGTGAGCGGCGCGGAGCGCTTGGGTGACCTCTGGGAGAGGGGTTGGGGGTGAGGGGCCAACAACAGCAAGGAGACAGGGGAGCCGTCTCACAGGTAGGCTGGAAAAGCCCCAAGGGATCCCTGCCTATGGCCACCTTCCTGCGCGACTGGAGCTACCGCTTTCCCTGGCTTTACCGCAGCATCAGCCGTGCGGCTGCCCTAGCAGTGGGGGGATATGAGCGACTGCGCTGGTTGCCCCTCCAAGGGATCTCCATCCAGCCCCAGGAGCGGGTATTGGATCTCTGCTGTGGCCCTGCCGAAGTGACTCCAATCCTAGCCGAGCTGAGCCAAAACGTTGTCGGCCTGGATGCTTCCCCCAAAGCCCTGGCGGCAGCTCGCCAACGCCTCCCCAAGGTGGAATTTGTGGAAGCCTTTGCCCAGGA
Source organism: Synechococcus sp. H55.10 (assembly GCF_047502715.1). Classification (NCBI taxonomy): domain Bacteria; kingdom Bacillati; phylum Cyanobacteriota; class Cyanophyceae; order Synechococcales; family Synechococcaceae; genus Synechococcus; species Synechococcus sp. H55.10. The sequence goes on along the minus strand of NZ_JANSJJ010000085.1, from coordinate 19,844 downwards.
TCTGCCCTTTCCTGCCAACAGCTTTGATTGGGTGCACACCAGCTTGGCCCTGCACGAGCTGCCTTTTCCTGACCTGGAACAGGTGCTGCGGGAAGGGTGGCGGGTGCTCAAGCCGGGGGGAGGGCTTTTGATCCTGGACTTGCACGCGCCTTGCCAACCTTGGATGTGGCCTGGGCTGGCCCTCTTTCTGGCCCTGTTTGAAACCGAGACCGCCTGGAACTTGCTCAAGTTGGATCTGCCGCAGTACTTGCAGCAGCAGGGCTGGCAATCCGTCCGGCAAACCCTGCACGCCGGGGGGGCTTTGCAGGTGATCCAGGCCCAAAAGCCTGCCGCCTAAGCTGCTCACCCTTGGTGCCAGAAGGGGGTGCCGAGAACCGGTGTGCTGGGCTGAGCCGCTTCCTGGGGGGTCATCGCGCCGGCCAGGTAGGCTCGCCGGCCTGCGCGCACTGCTTCCGCAAAGGCCTCGGCCATTGCCACCGGATCCCGAGCCAAGGCCACCGCTGTATTCAACAGCACCCCATCGAAGCCCCACTCCATCACCTGGCAGGCGTGGGAGGGCAGGCCCAGGCCGGCATCCACGATCAGGGGCGCCTCGATCCGCTCTCGCAGCAAGCGCAAGTTGTAGGGGTTGAGGGGGCCCTTGCCGGTGCCGATGGGAGCGGCCCAGGGCATCACCACTTCACAACCGGCATCCAAGAGCCGCTGGCACAGCACCAGATCGTCGGTGCTATAGGGCAGAACCTTGAAGCCGCGACGGATTAGTTCGGCAGCGGCAGTGGGCAGTTGCACCGGATCCGGCTGCAAGGTGTAGTCATCCCCAATGAGCTCCAGCTTGATCCAGTTGGTGCCGAACACCTCCCGCGCCATCTCCGCTGTGGTGACTACCTCCTGCACGCTGTGGCAGCCGGCGGTGTTGGGCAGAACCGGGATCCCTAGCTTCTGGAGCAGGGCCCAAAACCCTTGGGAAGCTTCCGACCCCAGCGCCCCCTGGCGCCGCAGGGAAACGGTCAACAAACAGGGCTGTGCCCGCACCACCGCCTGCTCCAAAATGGCGGGCGAAGGGTAGCGAGCCGTCCCCAGCATCAGGCGGCTGGGCAGCGCTTGGCCGTAGAGCACCAAGGGATCCTCATCGGCCCGAGTCGAGGGGGAGACAGGAAGAAGAGTGGACATCGCTGAGGGGCAAAAATGCGGGATCTGAGGGGAGGCAGTCGGGCACTAGCCGCCGGCAACCGGCGCGACAATCTCCACCTGGTCGCCTTCTTGCAGACGAGTTCGCTCGTACTGGGCGCGCGGCACAAACTCTAGATTAACCGCCACCGCAAAAGGGCCACTGATCTCCACCTGGGCTATCGCCTCGGCCAGCGTGGTGCCCTCCGGCAAATCGTAAGGCTTTTGGTTGATCAAGACACGCATGGCGACAGGGATTCACCGGCAAGAGGGGCAGCCTGTACCTGAAAAGGGATCCCCAACTCCTGAGCAAGGCGGCAACTGCCGTGGTGAAGATACTCCAAGACGGCATCGTGGATAGCCGGGGAGATCATAAAGCCATGGCGATAGAGGCCGTTGATCTGCAACAGGCGAGGCGCGCACTCCACCACGGCTGGCAAGTGGTTCGCCAAGGTGGGACGACATTGGCTGCCTAATTCCAGGATACGCGCTTCGGCAAAGGCAGGGTGGACGGCGTAGGCGGCGCTGAGCAGCTCCAGAGCCGAGCGGACACTCACCGGCGAGCGATCCTCGGATTCAATTTCGGTGGCTCCCACCACAAACAGGTGCCCCGGCTTGGGAGCGATGTAGATCGGGTAGCGGGGGTGCAACAGCCGGGTCGGGCGCCGCAAAGCTACTTCCGGGGCATACAGACGTACCACCTCACCTCTAACTCCCCGCAGCGGTGACTGCCCACCCCATTCTGTTCGGGATCCCAGGCCGCGACAGTCCAAAACCCACCCGCCGGTTTGTTGCTGCCAGGCTTCCGCCTGCTCCAGATCCCAGGGGCAACTCCACTCCACCTCCACCTCGTGCTGCCGCAGCTTGGCCAGCAGAGCCGACAACAGTTGGCGGTTATCCAGTTGGCCCTCTTGGGGAAGATACAGGCCTTGCCCAAATCGCCCGGCCAGCGAGGGCTCCAGCTCAGCTACAGCCTGGGCATCCAGAGGCTGGGGCTTGGGGAGATGGGGAAGGCGTTCCCCCACAGCAGCTAGCAGGGATGAGAAGCGTCTGGCTTCCCCCGCATCTTGGCGGTGCCAGAGGATCAGGGTGCCTTCCTGCTGAAAGAAAACCGGCTGCGGCAGACTGGCCAAAAGGGAGGGCCAACGGGAGAGGGCATAGTACCCCTGCGCTACTACGCTGGCCTCGGCGACGGCAGACTCCGCCAGGGGAGCCAGCATGGCAGCGGCAAAATGGGCAGCACTGCTCTCGACGGCACCGGCAGGAGCCGCCTCCACGATGCGGACAGAATGCCCGACCTCGACCAGGGTGGCAGCCAACAGGCGCCCCATCAGACCGGCTCCGAGGACAAGAATGGGATCCCGCTGCGCTCTCCCCACCGCTGACGGGATAGGAGATGGCCTGGGCAGACTTGCTGCCGCATTTGTCCGAGAAGATGAGGTTGAAAGGGTCAAAGTGCCCCCCACCGCTGAGGCAATGGATTTCATGTTAGATCCGATGTTGACATACCCCCTGTCCTCAGGGACAGGGATTCTTGACGCTTGAGAAGGTGAAGGCGCAGGCAAAGCTCTTCGCCCTTAGTTTGGCCGCTTGGCGGGCATCACAACCGCGGCGGATGGTAGGGAGGTTCTTTGCAGTTGTGCAGGTTTTCTGGGGTATGGCGATGGGCAAACTCACAGCAACGAGCCAACGCCTTCAGCACCAGCTCCAGTTTCTCAACCTGCTGGGGGGTGGTGATGAGTTGGCAGGATACGGTGAGAATGTGAAACATTTTCAGGTGGTGAAGTGATGGCGTCAACTGGAGTACCCCTTGCCGGATTCGGGCATCCAGGTACTTACCCTCCCCAGCCTACAAAGGTAGGGGACTGTTGAACTTTTTCCCATCCTAGTCGCCATTACCGGTTCCACGCTCTGCCAAGTTTAGGATCAAGATCCCCAGCAAAGCTAGGCTCAGCAAGCTGGCGATCACCATCGGTTCATCTGGGATCATATCCATCTAGACTTTGCCTCACCCCATCGTAAAGAGCCATACCTCAGACTCGTTGCCCAACCCGGCGGCTACCCTCTGGTCACCCTGAGCAAGCATCTGTCCAGCGGCTTACACTACACTAGAAGAACTGACCCATCCCTTGGACTGGCATGATTCCCACGGTTATCGAGCAATCCGCGCGAGGCGAGCGCGCCTTTGACATCTACTCGCGTCTTTTGCGGGATCGGATTATCTTCCTGGGCACCCAGGTGGACGACGACATTGCTAACCTGATCGTGGCCCAGATGCTCTACTTGGAATCCGAAGACCCCGAGAAAGACATCTACCTCTACATCAACTCCCCCGGCGGCTCGGTCTATGCCGGTATGGCCATCTACGACACCATGCAACACATCCAGCCGGATGTCTCCACCATCTGCATCGGTCTGGCCGCCAGCATGGGAGCCTTTCTGCTGGCAGGGGGCACCAAAGGCAAACGCATCGCCCTTCCCCACGCCCGCATCATGATCCACCAGCCCCTCGGTGGAGCCCAGGGGCCGGCCACCGACATCGAAATTCAGGCCAAAGAGATCCTCTTCATCAAAAACAGCCTCAACAGCCTGCTGGCCTACCACACCGGCCAACCTCTGGAGCGCATCGAACGCGATACCGACCGCGACAACTTTATGACCCCAGAACAGGCCAAAGAGTACGGCCTCATCGACCAGGTGATCAGCAAGAGATCCCAGCCAACCCTGGCAGCCGTTTCTTGAGCGTCTAGGTTCTGCGGCCAGCTTGCAGGGCTCCCTCAAAGCAGGGAGCTTTTGCCTGTTGGCAGGGATCCCACCGGCGAAGATATTAAGAAAGCCAAAGAAATTGGTCTTCTTGTCACTAAGTCAGGGGACTCACTTTAACCAAACTAATCGAACTCATAAAGAAAGTAATGATCAGCTGATCCTTGCGGATGATAGCTTAGGATTAAACCAGTGTAGACCTGTGTTTGCCGCAATTCTAGCTTAGACACTGTATAGAAATCTTTCCACTGGGTTTCCAAAGTCCAGGGCGTCAGAGCTGGCAATGGGCGGCACTTGAAAAGGAGGGTTTTGGACTTTGCATCCGCGTGAATGCGGAAGACTGTCTCAAAGCCCAAGTCCCACGGTTGTGGGGCAGGTTCATTCACGAAAACTCGGTGGTCTGGGGCTTTGGCCCTGGGTTTTTGCCTCATTGGTTGCAGCCGTGAATGGCATTTTCTGGTTTTGTGATTCGTTCAGAGGGAGATCGACGTGGCTTACGCAGCAACCCAATCCAAAAGCGGCTATCAAGCCGGGGTGAAAGATTACCGACTCACCTATTACACGCCCGACTACACGCCCAAGGATACCGATGTCTTGGCCTGTTTCCGGGTTACCCCTCAGCCGGGCGTTCCCCCCGAAGAGGCCGGGGCGGCGGTGGCGGCTGAGTCCTCGACCGGCACCTGGACAACGGTGTGGACAGATTTGCTCACCGACTTGGATCGGTACAAGGGCCGCTGCTACGACATCGAGCCAGTTCCCGGCGAAGAGAATCAATACTTCTGCTTCGTCGCCTATCCGCTGGATTTGTTCGAGGAAGGCTCGGTCACCAACATGCTCACCTCGATTGTGGGCAACGTCTTCGGCTTCAAGGCCCTGAAGGCGCTGCGGCTGGAAGACTTGCGCATCCCCGTGGCCTACTTGAAGACCTTCCAGGGCCCTCCCCACGGCATCCAGGTGGAGCGGGACAAATTGAACAAGTATGGCCGCCCACTATTGGGCTGCACCATCAAGCCCAAGCTGGGCCTTTCCGCTAAAAACTACGGGCGGGCGGTGTACGAGGCGCTGCGGGGCGGTCTGGACTTCACCAAAGACGACGAAAACATCAACTCCCAGCCCTTCCAGCGCTGGCGGGATCGCTACCTCTTTGTGATGGAGGCCGTCCACAAGGCCCAAGCGGAAACTGGCGAGATCAAGGGGCACTACCTGAACGTGACGGCGCCCACCTGTGAGGAGATGTTCAAACGGGCGGAGTTTGCCAAGGAGATTGGTGCCCCCATCATCATGCACGACTACCTGACTGCTGGGTTTACCGCCAACACCAGCCTGGCTAAGTGGTGCCGCGACAACGGCATTCTGCTGCACATCCACCGCGCCATGCACGCGGTGATCGACCGGCAGAAAAACCACGGCATCCACTTCCGGGTGCTGGCCAAGTGCTTGCGCATGTCCGGCGGCGACCACCTGCATGCCGGTACGGTGGTGGGCAAGTTGGAAGGCGACCGCGCCGTGACGCTTGGCTTTGTGGATCAGATGCGGGAGAACTATGTGGAGGCGGATCGCTCTCGGGGTAACTTCTTCACCCAAGATTGGGCTTCGATGCCTGGGGTGATGCCGGTGGCCTCCGGTGGCATTCACGTCTGGCACATGCCGGCACTGGTGGAGATCTTCGGTGACGATGCCGTGCTGCAGTTTGGCGGCGGAACCCTGGGACACCCCTGGGGGAACGCTCCAGGCGCGACCGCCAATCGGGTGGCTTTGGAAGCTTGTATCCAAGCTCGTAACGAAGGTCGGGATCTGGCCCGCGAGGGCAACGACATCATCCGCGAAGCGGCCAAGTGGTCGCCGGAGCTGGCGGCTGCCTGCGAGCTGTGGAAGGAGATCAAGTTCGAGTTCAAGCCCGTCGATACCCTCTAGAGATTGGCTGGGGCAAGGGATCCCCACAGTTCTCTTGCCCCGCTGCTTTGGCCACCCCCTGGATTGGCAATGGATCTAAAACAGATCGCCAAAGATACGGCCAAGACCTTGATCAGCTACCTGACCTATCAGGCGATGCGCACGGTGCTGGCCCAACTGAGCGAGACGGATCCTCCCAGGGCTCTTTGGCTGCAGCAGTTCTCTGCCCGGCAAAACCTCCAGGATGGGGAAGCCTACCTGCGGGCTTTGCTGGCAGAGCGCCCTGACTTGGCCTACCGCATCATGACCGTTCGCGAGCACATTGCAGCGGAGGTGGTGGATTACCTGCCGGAGATGGCCAAAGCCGGCATCCAGCAGGCCAATATGGAGCACCGCCGCAATCACCTAGAACGGCTCACCTCAGCAGCGGGATCTCCGCCGGTCACCCACCCGGAAGCGGGATCCCCTCCCCAAAACCTTAGACCCGAAACGGAGTGACAGCCATCATGCAAACCTTACCGAAAGAGCGCCGCTACGAAACCCTTTCCTACTTGCCGCCGCTGACGGATCTGCAGATCATCAAGCAGGTGCAATACATCTTGGATCAGGGCTACATCCCTGCCGTTGAGTTCAACGAATCCTCTGAACCGACGGTTCGCTACTGGACATTGTGGAAGCTGCCTCTGTTCGGCGCCACTTCTCCCCAGGAGGTGCTGAGCGAGGTGCAGGCTTGCCGCAGCGCCTACCCCAATTGCTTCATCCGTGTGGTGGGGTTCGACAACATCAAGCAGTGCCAGGTGCTCAGCTTCTTGGTTTACAAGCCCAGCGGCCTACGCTAAGAGAGGTTCGGGGCAATTGGTCTCATTCCTAGCCAATCAGCGCGGAGGGAGAGCTTCTCCCTCTTTTTTATTTCTTGCTTCGCACAGCCATTCCCAATGGCAACGGCGCCATTCTCAATCTCAAAAAACAGTCATTTCAAACAGCAACGCAACGGTTCCTTGCCTCGTTATTGCTACACAACGCTGTCGCGAAGGCGCCGCTCTAACTCCCCTCTCCCTCAGGGAGAGGGGCTGGGGGTGAGGGCCATCCCTCAGGGAGAGGGGCTGGGGGTGAGGGCCATCCCTCAGGGAGAGAGGCTGGGGGTGAGGGCCATCCCTCAGGGAGAGAGGTTGGGGGTGAGGGGCCCCTTTTTAGGATCCGATCCCCAAAAGCGCTCCCAATCCCACGGCCAGGAGAGCTGCTAGGGCTGTTTGAATGCCGTTCACCACTTCGTTGCTCATCCAGGCCAGGCGGGGTTGCAACACCACCCCCATCCAGCTTTCTGCCAAGGTGGCCAGGATCCCGGCCAGACAGCAAATGCCCAGCCAAAACGGGTCTCCTCTTACCCACTCCCCACCGATCCCCCAAGCCAAGGTGGCCATCCCTACCGCTGCCGCCACCCCTGCCAGGGATCCCTCCAGGCTCACGGCTCCTTCTGTGCCCGCCGGCACGGATTGGAAGGTGGTGATCAAAAAGGTCTGGCGTCCGTAGGCTTTCCCCACCTCGCTGCTGACGGTATCGGCCAATTTCGCTGCAAAGCTGGCACCATACCCCAACCACCACAGCGGATGCGGCAAGAAAGTGTAGCCCACCGCGCATACTGCCCCGGTCAAAGCGGATCCCCAGACATTTTCCGGCCCTCGCGCCCCCTCTCGCTTTTCGGCGATCCCCTGCGCCTGCTTGCGCCGGATCCCCAGCCGGGTGACGGCGGTGCCGATTAAAAAATAGGCCGCCACCACCGCATAGCCCCGCCACCCCAGCCCCCCCCACACCAACAGACCCAGTAGGCCTGCGTGGAGGACTCCCGCCCGCGTCAGCGCCTTCTGGGGGCTCAGCAGGGCCAGTGCCACCAAGGCCAGATTGAGCCAGAGCGCCACTCCCCACTGACTCAGCAGCCACGCTTGCCACATAAACACCCAAAAAGCAGTGAAACCGCTGCCAAGGGTCAACTGCAGAAACGGAGAGGGAGGGATTCGAACCCTCGACGGAGCTTTTGGGCCCCGTAACTTCTTAGCAGGAAGCCGCTTTCGACCACTCAGCCACCTCTCCAAAGCGGCAGAGACACCCTCCGTTGGGATCCAGCCGCCAGCTCACCTATTGTAGAAGATGGGATCCCGCCCGGCAACTGGGCCTGCAAGAACTCCGTCCCGCTGTCGCGAATGGTCGGGATCCCTCCTGGAGGTAACCCCTGGGCTTGGGCGGCCCTAGCTCACCACCTGCACGTAGATATCGAAGCTGCCGCTGTTGTCGCCGTAGCTGCCCTTGGCATCGTTGACGTTGAAGGCAATATCCAAGTTGGGATCCAGATCTACCTCTTGGGGCTGCTCCGGCGAGGATTCCCAAACCTGATGGGCCACCAGTTGGGCGTTGGGCTGGAACACCACAAGCCCGTAGCGGCAAAGACCGGGGTAGCGCCACTCCGGCGGGGTCGGGATCCCTTTGCCAAGGGGCGAGCGGATGCTGGTGGAGAAAGAAAAGCCGTAGCGCCAGGCCACATTTTTCACGAAAAAGCGGATGCGGCTGGCCCGCAGCGGACGCCCCTGCCAGTGCAGGATATTGCCGGCCTCTTGATTGACCCGCAGGTCAGAGAAAGCCATCCAGCCCTGCAAGTTCTCCTCTTGGGGCTGGGTGCCTTCGATCACTTGAGCTTGGCTCCAGTCTAAGTCGCTGCCATCGCAGGCGATCTGGCGTGGAATTTGGGTCAAATCCAGTTGTGGCAGCCCTAGAGTACCAGACGCAGATTGGGTAGACATCTATCTCTCCTTTTTTTCAAAATGACTCCCGAAGTGAGGATCTGTAGAGAGCTTACAGGGATCCCAAAAATGAAGCCGGGGAAAGGTTTTAAAGACAAACCTATTCCTCTCCCTGCTGCTTGGTGGAGAATCTCAGATGAACTATGACATCGGGGTTGAAAACCTCAGGCTCTTGCTCGATCGGGCAAGAGATTGAGGGTTCAAGCTCCTTACGTCAATAGGTCAACTTTACTTGATGGATGGCGGCTATTCCCAGAGAAATAGGCCTTTGCAATACTTTTTTAGGGAACCTTAGGAATCTGTTAATTCCCCACGACTTGACTGCCGACCAAAGCCAGAACCCAGATCCTTACTCAGCGCAGATCTGCTGGGAACTCGTATTCCAAAACACATTAATTTGTGCAATGCCCCTGTTAAGCACTCTTGCGCTCATCTGGTCTCTGGAGCAGCTCTCCGAACCCAGAGCGCTCTGACAGCCGTTTTTGATAGGATCACCATTACAAGTCTCGCGGGGTGCCCGGCGCCCACGGCATGCACGACACTTCTGCTCCCACCGATTTCGAAATTATCTCTCTGTCCGATCCTCAACAGGCCATGTCTTTGGCGGGCATTCAGGAGGCCAACTTGAGGTGGATCAGTCGCTTCAGTGGGGCTTCTGTAACGCTGCGCGGGCAAGACCTGTACCTGAAAGGCACCCCTCAGCAGCGGCAGCAGGTGCGGCAGTGGCTAGAATTGCTGAAGCCGCTTTGGCAAACTGGACACCCTGTCACGGTGATCGATGCAGAGCAAGCTTTTCGCGCCCTCTCCGGCCAGGAGGCTGCGGCCTATCAGCAAGCGCAAGCAGGTGTGTTGGCCCGCACCCGCAAGGGAGAGCTGATCCGGCCCAAAACGCCCCGCCAGCAGGAGTATGTGCGAGCCATTCGCGCCCACGACCTCTGCTTCGGCATCGGGCCGGCAGGCACCGGCAAAACTTATCTGGCCGCTGTTGTAGCCATTGCTGCCCTGCAAAACCGGGAATATGAGCGTTTGATCCTCACTCGCCCTGCCGTGGAGGCGGGGGAGAAGTTGGGTTTTTTGCCGGGGGATCTGGTGGAAAAGGTGGATCCCTATCTGCGGCCCCTCTACGATGCCCTGTTCGAGTTTATCGACCCGGCCAAGCTGCCCCAGTTGATGGAACAAGGGGTCATCGAGGTGGCGCCCCTGGCTTACATGCGGGGGCGCACTCTCAGCAATGCTTTCATCATTTTGGACGAAGCCCAGAACACCACCCCGGAGCAGATGAAGATGGCCCTCACGCGGCTGGGCTTCCGGTCGCGCATGGTGGTTACCGGGGATCTCACCCAAACGGATCTGGGCAAGCATCGCCTGTCGGGCTTGGCCGCTGCGGAGCGCATCCTGACGGGGGTGGAGGGGGTTGCTTTTTGCTACTTTGACCAGCGGGATGTGGTGCGTCACCCATTGGTGCAGCGGATTGTGGATGCCTACGACCGCTATGAGAGCCAGCAGTGATACTGGTGATACCTACTCATGATGAGTTGCGGAACGGTGCTCTTTTTCGATGCGGTGGGCACCCTGTTTCGGGTGCGGGGCGGCGTTGGCCAAGCTTACAGCCAGGTGGCAGCAGAATATGGGGTGAGGGTGGATCCCCCAGCGTTGGATTGCGCCTTTGCCCAAGCTTTTGCCCAGGCTCCAACTCCGGCCTGCCCAGGCTTGACGGGATCCGTCTTGCAGGAATGGGAGCGGGCCTGGTGGCGGCAGGTGGTGCGCCAGACCTTCGCCCAAGTCGGATCCCTGGCTGCTTTCGGGGAAGGGCAGTTTGAGGTGTTTTTTGCCCACCTGTTCGAGTACTTTGCCGGGGCGGGGCCCTGGGAGCTCTATCCCGAGACGCTGCCGGTTCTACAGGTTCTGCAACAGGAAGGGATCCGGCTGGGGGTGATCTCCAATTTCGACAGCCGCCTGCCCGGGGTGCTACAGCAGTTGCAGTTGGGTTCCTACTTTTCCAGCCTCACCCTTTCCACCCAGGTGGGCTATGCCAAGCCCGATCCCCGCATCTTCCAAGCTGCCCTGGCGGCCCAAGGGATCCCTCCCGCAGCCGCTTGCCACATCGGCGATAGCCACCGCGAAGACTATCAAGGGGCCAAAGCAGCGGGCTTGAAAGCCCTTTGGCTGGATCGAGAAGGAAAAGATCGCTCCTGCCAAGGACGGATAGCCGATCTGTGGGGAGCCCTTTCCATTCTCAACGGCTCGCAGCAGAATTGAGCAGCAGGGGGGCGAAAACCCCATCTGGCTTGAGCAAATAACGCCGCAGGTTCATCTGCCGCTCCAGAAGACAAGCGTGGCCGCTCAAGGGCGAGATCTCCACCTGCGCCCGGGGCAGCCGCTCCGCCAGCCGGCCCACCTCCTGCACCGACGGCAACAGGCGATCCCGCCCCCCCGCCACCAGCAACGTCGGCAGGGTCATCGACTCCAGGGGCAGCTCCTCCACGACAAACGATCCCAGCAAGGCCAAGCGCTGGGCAGCCACCTCTGGCGGGACGCTGTGCACGGCCTGGCGCAATCGCTCCCGATCCGGCGGCTCGATTTGGTTGAGCTCGGCCAAAAACCCCAGCCCCCGCTCCGACAATTGGTGATAGAGCCCTGGCGGCAAAAAGGGCAGCAGCCAATGCCCCGCCCACCACCAGGGCCGACGTCGCAGCGACGAGGCCGGATTGACCAAAACAAGGCCGCGGCACCGTTCCGGCCAGCGGGCAACCACCAACAAGGCTAGGCAGGCCCCAAAAGATTCTCCACACAAGTAGGCTCCTGTTTCCAACTGGGATCCCACCCAGTCGGCCAGGGTCTCCCAGCTATTTCCCGCCTCTGGGTGGTTCAAGCTCAGGGGGCGAATGCAAAACTCCCGCTCCAAAGCCCGCGCCTGCCGGTAAAACAACCCGCCTGTGCCATCCATACCGGGCAGGTACAGCAACAGAGGCCGCTCCTGACCAACTGCCTCCTTTGCCGGGCAGATCAAGCTAGAGGTTATCAGCTCGCCACTCAACTTTCTCATTTCCCTGCCAATCCCAATTGCACCTGTTCTCGGGCCGCTGCGGTTAGCTCTTGAATCACCTGCATTCGTTCGCGTCGGGATCGGTGGCGCTGCTTCCCAGTGACCCAGAGGGGGGATCCTACTCTGAGCACCACCCGCCGATACAACACCACCGGATGTCCCCCTTCCTGTTGAAAGCGGGGCTCGCTGGGGTCAAACCAGCGAAAGAAAGCCATGGGAATATCCACCCCCCGCCATTCTTCCTGGGCCCACACGGCCACCGGCAGAATCGGCAAGGGATCCACCGTTGCCGCCAAGGCCAGATGGGCAAAGCCCGGCTGAAACTGCCCCAACTCCTGAGGCGAGGTCGCACGGGTGATCTGCTCCGCGCCTTCCGGAAAGATCCCCACCCCCACGCCTGCCGCCAAGGTGGCCTGCGCCTGCCGAAAAAAATGGATTTGCTGCCGGGATCCCTGCTTGAGGGGAAGGCAACCCAGTGCCAGGGCCACCTCCCGCAGCAGCGGCACCTGAGACAGGTAGTAATGACAGGCAAAGCGAATTGGCCGATCCAACCCCGCGATCAGCACCGGCGCATCCAGGAAGCTGCGGTGATTGCTCACCACCACCAGCGGGCCGGCGGGAATGCGCTCCCCCCCCTCCACCCACACTTCCGTCTGGAAAAGGCTGAGCAACGACTGAGCCAGCATCTTGGAGTCTGGCGGCCAAGCCAAAACAGACAGGGCTGGGGACAACGGTTGCCAGAACGCTGCGAAGGATCCCATCAATAGTCCACCCCGCGTCGCAGATCGGCTCCCTGCTCGGCATAGTGCTTGTGGCTCACCATTTCCGAATGGACAGAGGCCAGCTCGAAATAGGGCAAGGGGGCATGGCAGCGGCCCGTAATGATGATCTCCGTATCGCGCGGCTTGCGCAACAAAGCCTGCACGATCGGCTCCACATCCAGCAGCTCCAGATCCACCGTCGGGTTCAGCTCATCCAAGATGATGGTTTTGTACAGGCCGGAAGCAATAGCTGCCCGTGCCAACTCCCAGCCCCGCTCCGCTTCTACATAGTCGATTTCTTGCTGTTTACCTCGCCAGACAATCGCATCCCGACCGCAACGCTGGTGATCCACCAGGTCGGGGTAGCTTTCTCGCAAGGCCCGAATGGCCGCATCTTCCGTGTAGCCCGTTCCCCCCTTCAGCCACTGCATGATCAGCACGCGGTGGGAGAGATCCTTGCTGATGCCGCGCCCGATGGCCTGTAGAGCCCGACCCAGAGCGCTGGTGGATTTTCCCTTGCCGTTGCCGGTGTAGATCTCAATGCCGCTGGGCTGGCCGTTTTGGGGATCCGCCCCCCGGCGCAGGCTGCGCATTTCCGAGTGCAAGTCTGCCAGGTCGATAATTTCCTTGGGCGCCCCCCGCCCGGTGATGATCACCTCCATCTCCTCCGGCTTTTGCTTGAGGGTGTTGACGACCTCATCCACCGGCAGCAGGCCCAGATCCAGCACCGGGTTGAGCTCATCCAGCACCACCACCGAGTAAAATCCTGACGCCAAAGCTCCCTTGGCCACATCCCAGCCGCGGCGGGCCTCCTGACGGTCGAACTTGGTGATCTCGTCCGGGCCGAAGAACTCCCCGCGTCCGGTGCGCAATTGATCGATGAGATGGGGGAAGCCCCGCTGCAGAGCAGCAATGGCCGCATCCTCGGCGTAGGTGCGGCCCGGCCCCTTGAGAAACCGCACCAACAACACCCGGCTGGGGGCCGCCTTTTCGATCCCCAAACCAATGGAGCGCAGCACAACCCCCAGCGCCGCCTGGGACTTGCCTTTGCCCTCACCGTCGTAGACGTGGATCTGGCCCCGTCGGCGGTCGAACTGCTGGGCGGTTACAATGCCGATTTCTGCCATGCCCCTCCGCATCGTGCCGTTGTCCAGAACTCTTGCCCTTCTACCCCCATCTTAGAGTCTAGCCACAGGTTTTTAGGAAAGCTGGCCAGGGGCCAGAAAAAGCCCTCAAGAGCCGAGAAAGGCCAGGATAAGATGAGCAATGGTTGTCCAGTCAATGCCTGTCTAGCGAGGGATCCCCCTTGTATCCGACTGCATTTTCTTCTCGCCCCTTATTTTCTGCCGTCGATAGCCCCATTGAGCTGGTGGGTGGAACACCGCTTATCCGCCTGCGGCGAGTGGCTGCCGATTTGCCGGAATCGGTGCGGGTTTACGGCAAGGCAGAGTGGTACAACCCCGGTGGCTCCGTCAAAGATCGCCCTGCCCTGAACATGATTCGCGCCGGCGAACGCCAGGGCAAGCTCACCCCCGGCAAGATCATCCTGGATGCCACCAGCGGCAACACCGGCATCGCCTACGCCTGGATCGGGGCGGCCTTAGGCTACAAAGTCAAGCTGGCCCTGCCAGCCAACGCCAGCCCGGAGCGCAAGAAGATCCTCGCGGCTTACGGCGTGGATCTGGTCTTGACGGATCCCGCCCTGGGATCCGATGGGGCCATCGAGAAAGCCCGCGCCCTCTACGCCGAAAACCCCGAGCTCTATTTCTACCCCGACCAATATAGCAACCCCGCCAACTGGCAGGCCCACTACGAGACCACAGGAGTAGAAATCTGGGAGCAAACCCAGGGGCAGGTCACCCATTTTGTAACCGGGCTGGGTACCAGCGGCACCTGTATGGGGGTAGGGCGACGCCTGCGGGAGTGCCGCTCCGATATCCAAATCATTGCCATGCAGCCGGACTCTCCCTTTCATGGCTTAGAAGGCCTCAAGCACATGGCCACCGCCCTCAAGCCCGAGATCTACGATCCCACCCTGCCCGACCAGCACATCGAGATCTCCACAGAAGCAGCCCAGAAAATGGTCAAGCGCCTGGCCCTAGAAGAAGGCTTGCTGGTGGGCATCTCTGCCGGGGCCAATGTGGTGGCAGCCCTACAGGTGGCCCGTCAACTTTCCTCCGGAGTGGTGGTGACCATCTTTTGCGACGGGGCTGACAAGTATCTCTCGGAGCGGTTTTGGACGGAGGATTGACCTTACCGCGGCAGGATGCAAAAGGGCCAATGCCCTTAACAACTGCACACCTCTGCCGCTATGATGGTTAGGCTTAGAAGCGGATGTGGCGGAATTGGTATACGCGCACGTTTGAGGGGCGTGTGGCTTTGCCTTGCGAGTTCGAGTCTCGCCATCCGCACTGGGCCCGACCCCTCTCCCGGGGCAGGAGAGGGGAAGTGGGCAGTGGCGAGCCAGCCGAGAATTGATCTCGGCTTTTGCGCTATTCCCGAACGGCGCCCTGCAGGCGTGCGCCCCAGGTGCGGGCAAAGCGCAGGTCAGCCCCAGCCAGATTGGCCTCGCGCAGATCGGCCCCCCGCAAGTCGGCGCCGTACAGGAATGCAGAAGAGAGGTCGGCCCCTCGCAGGTTGGCGCCCCGCAAATCTGCGCCTTCCAGGTAGGCGCCACTCAGGTTGGCTCCGCGCAATTGCGCCCGCCGCAAATTGGCCCCCACCAGGTAAGACTGGCTGAGATCGGCGCCCGTCAAGAGGGTGCGCTCCAGATTGGCCTCAATCAGGTCGGCACCCTGGAAGTTAGCCTCTGCCAGATCCAGGTTGCTCAGCTCGAGGGATCCCAGGCGGCAGTTGGGACAGGTTCGGGAAGCCATGAGATAGCGCAGGAAGCAGGCGTTGGGGGTTGTGGCGGCGGCAGTGGAGGCCACGGCTGCCGTGGTCAGCAGCGCTAAAACGGCGGCAGCTTTAAGATGTAAGTTCATGGTGACCAAGCCTCATCAAGGGTTGACGGCGACAATCCGCCAGAGCGGGGTTGTCCTGGGTTGGTCACATGATAGTGGCATCCGTCGGCTTCGACCACTCCACAGGTCTGCCTCGGCTCCCAGATTGACAAATTCCCTCAAGCTGCGATGACGTTGCGGCCTTATCGCCCTAGAGCTGGTGGGCTATCGCCGGGCGGGGGCGGATCTTGCAGCAGCGGCTGCAGCCCATGCCAAGACAGTTGCCCCAACCCTGCCAAAACCCCCAGTATTGCTGAGGAAGCCAGGACGCGATCCCAGCGGATTTTCGGCCTTCTCGGGCTGAAAGCCAGGGATCCGCTCCTGGCAACAGGAAGCGAGCGACGACGCAAAAAGTGTCCACAGCGGCGACAGCGACGATCGGAGTCGGGGTTTAGCCAATGGCAGGCTGGGCAGCGGAGCATGGCAAGGCCACAGATCCCATAACGATCCCATTTTGATGGGTGGGGAGGATATCGAAGATTCCTCCGGTTGGCTTGAGGGCAACCATTACTGCCTGCACTCCCCTGGATTGTGGACCAGGTTTGGGGCATCCTCAAGAGAGAACTTTGTGCGCTACGGCAGCCGGGATCCCTATCTGGGTGACAGGCTGTCGTAAGCATTCGATAGGAAGCCTTGATCAGCAACTCTGTGCCGGCCCTATGCAGATCTACCTAGAAAACATCTGTAAGCGCTATGGCCGCCGTGAGGTGGTGAGCGACGTCAGCTTGCACATTCAGCAGGGAGAGATTGTTGGGCTGCTGGGGCCCAATGGGGCAGGGAAAACCACCACCTTCTACATCATGACCGGCCTGATCCAGCCCAACCGAGGCCATGTCTGGCTGGATGACCAAGATATTACTCACCTACCGATGCACCGCCGGGCCCAGTTGGGGATCGGCTATCTGGCCCAGGAGCCGAGCATCTTTCGTCGCCTCAGCATCCAAGACAACTTGCTTCTGATCATGGAGCAGACACGGGTGCCTCGCCGCCTTTGGCAACAACGCCTCAACCAACTGCTGGAGGAGTTCCGCATTGCCCATGTGGCCCACAGCCTGGGCCTGCAGGTCTCGGGGGGAGAGCGGCGCCGCGCCGAGATCGCCCGCGCCTTGGCTGCCGGGATCCACGGGCCGAAATTTCTGCTGCTGGATGAGCCGTTTGCGGGGGTGGATCCCATTGCGGTGGCGGATATCCAGGAGGTGGTGGCCAAGCTGAAGCATCGCGGCATCGGCGTGTTGATTACCGACCACAACGTGCGGGAGACGCTGGAGATCACCGACCGGGCCTACATTCTCAACGATGGAGCCATTTTGGCCAAGGGCACGGCAGCAGAGCTGGCGGCGGATCCCTTGGTGCGCAAGTATTACCTGGGGGAGAAGTTCCGCCTCTAACGAGCTTCCTCTACTGCCAGGAATACAAAGCCCGCAGGCGTTGGCTTTTCTTGTGCTGGTGGGCTTGCATGCGGGCCAGCAGCTCGTCAAGAAGGGCGACCGCCTCCAGCAGATAGGGGCCTTTGTTGAGCATCACGCATTCGGCGCGGGCGGACATCACCGCATCGGAAAGCTCGGGCCGCGAGGGCAGGCCCTCTTTGGTGAGCTGATCCAGCACCTGCGTAGCCCACACCACCGGCACATGGGCGGCCTCGCAAATCCACAGCAGTTCTTCTTGGATCTCGCCCAAGCGCAGCCAACCGATCTCCACGGCCAGATCTCCCCGGGCAATCATCACCCCCAGCGGCCTATCAGCAGCCGTCGCGATGAGAGCTGGCAGATTTTTCACCGCCTGTCGGGTTTCGATTTTGAGGATCAACCCCAAGTCGGGCCGGGCCTGCCGCCGCTCCAGCTCGGAAAACAGCAACTGCAAATCCGCCGGCTGCTGGACAAAGGAATAACCCACCAAGTCGGCATGCTGCACCACAAAATCCAGGTCTTGGCAGTCTTTCTCGCTGAGGGGGCGGATCTGCAGCTGGCTATCGGGGAAATTGAGGCCTTTTTCGGCTCGCAACTTCTTGCCCTGGGGAGCAACTTTGTCCACCTCCAGCACCACGCCTGCCGGCTCGATCCCCACTACGCGGGCGCCAATCTTGCCGTCGTCGATCCAGACGGTTGTCCCCACCTGCAGGTTTGCCAAAATCTCCGGCAGGGTGCAAGCCACCTGGCAGGAGATGTCAGAGTTGACCGGCGGCATGGCTGCCGTGAGCAGGATGCGATCCCCACGGTACACCTTGGCTTTGCCGGGAGGCGTAACCACCGGGCCGGTGCGGATCTTGGGGCCGGCCAGGTCGAACAAAATCTTGCAGCGCCGCTGGGTCTGGGCTTCGGCCCGGCGCAAGTGGGCCAGCATGTTCTCCCACACCGAGGGATCGTCGTGGGCGCAGTTGATTCGCGCTACGTCCATGCCCCGTTGCAACAACTCCAGCAGCAGCTCCGGCTGCTCGGCGGCTTCGCCGGGCAAGGTTACCATGATGCGGGCGCGGCGGTGGGGGGAGGGAGGGCCAAAGAGAGCCTCGGTGTGCTGCTCTAGGGCCATATCCCCGGCGTAAAACGCTTCATAGCTGGGTCCTTCATGACTCAGCCCTTGAGCGGCGGCCAAAATGGCGATTACCGCATCGAGGCTTTCCAAAACCCGCGATTCACATCGCCCCAGCGACGACAGCCCCAGGGCGGCCAGCTCCAGTTGCAGGCTGCGCAGATCCTGTTGCCGCAAAGCCAGATACCGCGCCAGGTTGTGCATGGCGGGAGAGGGATCCCCAGAGCAGCCCCAAGCAGCCAAGTAGGTCTGGGATCCCTGTACAACTTGTTGCCGCAGTTCCAGGAGTTTTTCCAGCAAACCTTTGAGATCGGGGGAAGAGAAAGCCATGCTCGCAACTTTCTGAAAGCAGCCTGTCAAGCCCAATTCTAGGTTGAGACTCACTTTTGCTCGACAGCAGTTGTTTGATTGAGGCCATGAACCTTTCATTCGCCGACGTTCCGGTCTAGAGTCGTTAACAGCCTCCGGCTGCTCTGGCTGGATCAGCCTACTGCTTGTTCTGGATCTGGTTTCGTGAAACTTTATTTCCCCCCCACCCATTCAGTCGGTCAGCTCTCGAGCACGTTCTCCCTGGCTTGTGCGGTGGGCCTGATGGATCGCTATGTCCTCTCGGAGATGCTGCTGCCTTTTCTCTTTGGGGTGGGAGCTTTCACAACCTTGGTGATGGCGGTGGGATCTCTGTTCGAGCTGGTGCGCCTGGTGGTGGAGGCGGGGTTATCGATTTCGGCAGCCTTACAGGTGTTCGCGCTGCGGGCACCGGGGATCATCGTCTTGACGTTCCCGATGTCGATGCTGCTGGCGACGTTGCTGGCCTATGGGCGCCTGTCTGCCGATAACGAGATCACAGCCCTGCGCGGTTGCGGCGTGAGCCTCTACCGTCTGGTGGTGCCGGCCCTCATCCTCAGCCTGTTGGTGACGACGTTGACGTTTCTGTTCAACGAGCTGGTGGTGCCGGTGAGCAACCGCCAGGCGGCCCTGACTTTAAACCGTGCTTTGAACCGGGATCCGGACTTCCGGCGAGAGAATATCCTCTACCAAGAATTTGGCGAGATCCTTGCGCCGGAGCCGGACGGCAGTTTTTCCCGCCGGCAAGGGCTAACCCGTCAGTTCTATGCCCGCAGCTTCGATGGCCAGCAGATGCGCGGCGTAATCGTCCTCGATTTTTCCAACGAGGCTCTCAGCCAAATTCTCCTGGCGCAACGGGGGCGCTGGGATCCCCAGGAGAACCTCTGGGTGTTTGAGGACGGCACCAACTACATCGTCTCGCCCGACGGCACCTACAGCAACATCGCCACCTTCAGCCGCCAGGAGCTGCGCCTGCCGCGCGCGCCGCTGGAGCTGGCTCAGGAGATCCGCAGCCCTGAGGAAATGAACATTCGCGAGCTGAACCATTACATTGAGGTGATCGCCAGCTCTGGAGATCTGCAGCGGGTGCGTCGCCTCCAGGTCAGCCTCCACCAAAAGTATGCCATTCCCTTTGCCTGCCTGGCCTTCACCCTCATTGGGTCACCCTTGGGGTTGCGCCCGCAGCGCACCAGTTCCTCGTTGGGGTTGGGCATCAGTGTGCTGATTATCTTTGCCTTCTATGTGCTGTTGTTCATCACCCAAGCTCTGGGACAAATTGGAACGCTGGGACCGGCGGTGGCGGCTTGGTTGCCCAACTTAATCTGTATGGCCGTAGGGCTGGGGTTGCTCTACCGAGCCAATCAATAGCTGCCGGGCAGGGTTTTCCAGATGGGTAGAGGTAGGATCAGCTAGAAACCGCAGGAGCCCCGCCGTAGGGTCAGGGTCGGGAGAAATGCGGACGACGGATAATTGTGACATGGCCCAAGTCCTGACTATCTCCTGCAAGCTCAAGGTATCTGCTTCGCAAGCCGTGAAGCTAGAGGCAACC
>NZ_JANSJJ010000084.1:0-862 GCF_047502715.1 Synechococcus sp. H55.10 | reverse complement strand
GGGTTGCACGGTGGCAGCACGCTGAGACCTCTGTACCAACAAGTCTGTGAAGCGTGAAGCCCGTACGCTATCGGTTCGCGCAGCGTGGCGTAAGCCATGTTGTGTTGACTCAACGAAGATGAGTGTCGGGAGTTGTTCACTAGCATAAGCCAAGAGAACCGCGCCTGGGAAGGCAGGGATCCCTTACATTGCCCAGAAGGATAGCTTGCTAGCCCCGCGCCCGTAAGCAACTTTAGGTGCTCGTCAGTAGTATAGTTGAGTATACTTGCCGAGAAGGCGTACCGTTCCCAGGCGAGCACCTAATCACGGTGAGAAACCCAACCGGTGGCAAGTGGCTGGGAGATGACAACGTCTCAGCCAACCTGCAAGGACTCCATCCCGTTGACGCGAACAGAAAAGCAAGCAGAACCTTGGAGCTTTGCCTCAAGGAACTGTCTAGAGGTGTCTTGACAGCGCCTTTACGAGTTCGTTGTTGAACGGCGTAAGAATTCCCCACCTTTAGGCGGTGGGAGGGTCAACCCCCGCCCTCCCTCAGATGTGGTTTCCAGAGAGTTTCTTGGGCAAAACTTGCCAGTTGCCAGCCCTGACCCTGAACCCCGATCTGAGCGGCAAGCCGGTATGATAATGCCAATCACCCCCTGGCCCCGGAATCTATGGGATCCCAATTTAAACGGGTTGCAGGCGCCGTTACCGCCCCACGAGGGTTCCGCGCTGCTGGCGTGGCTGCCGGCCTCAAGCCCTCTGGAGCTGCCGATCTGGCTTTGATCGTCTCTGACTGCAATGCAGTGGGGGCTGGCGTTTTCACTACCAACCAGGTCAAGGCCGCTTGTGTTACCTATAACCCTGTCTCTTATTCTCATCT
>NZ_JANSJJ010000083.1:0-932 GCF_047502715.1 Synechococcus sp. H55.10 | reverse complement strand
GCAAGGATTCTGAGGTGCGGCATGATTTTCCTTTGATTGCCGTAAGGCGTTGAGCACAAGCATAGTCGGTGGGTAGAGCTATGGAGAGAATCGCATGATTTTCCTTTGATTGCCGTAAGGCGTTGAGCACGAGAAGTATGCGCGCCTTGTTGCTGAGGCTCAGGGAGATGATTTTCCTTTGATTGCCGTAAGGCGTTGAGCACGGCGGACGAGGTGGGCGGGGCACGGGTCTTGTTGGAGATGATTTTCCTTTGATTGCCGTAAGGCGTTGAGCACGAGCCAATCTGGGCGGGCTGACCATACCAATCCAGAATGATTTTCCTTTGATTGCCGTAAGGCGTTGAGCACGTCAAAGAAAGGGGGAGACGCGCTGGAACACGTCTCCATGATTTTCCTTTGATTGCCGTAAGGCGTTGAGCACTACTATGCTCTCTCATTTTACCCTAGCTCACTCCCATGATTTTCCTTTGATTGCCGTAAGGCGTTGAGCACATGGGCTCCACTTGCAATAGCTCCCCAAAGAGATGGATATGATTTTCCTTTGATTGCCGTAAGGCGTTGAGCACATCTCTTGTTGGAAGACATTACTTCTGGCTCAATCCATGATTTTCCTTTGATTGCCGTAAGGCGTTGAGCACGTTCTCTCCAGAAGCCCTCTGTGCCTCTTCAAGGTGTCATGATTTTCCTTTGATTGCCGTAAGGCGTTGAGCACATTATCGACGTACGTTACGATTCTCTGACGTTGTCATGATTTTCCTTTGATTGCCGTAAGGCGTTGAGCACAGCGGACTTGACTCGCTGGTGAGATTTTCGTGTAACAATGATTTTCCTTTGATTGCCGTAAGGCGTTGAGCACGAGATTCCAGTCTGCAGCCTTTACCTGCACTGCTTGATGATTTTCCTTTGATTGCCGTAAGGCGTTGAGCACTCTC
>NZ_JANSJJ010000082.1:0-7239 GCF_047502715.1 Synechococcus sp. H55.10 | reverse complement strand
TTAACCAGCGTAACTTTGGACGGCTGTGGCAAATGGTGCGCCGGATCAACACGCTTCATCCAGGACAGCCGGATCCTCTGCAAATGCGCCCCGACCAAAAGTAGGTGCTGCCCTCACCCCCAGCCCCTCTCCCTGAGGGAGGATCCCTCACCCCCGGCCCCTCTCCCTGAGGGACTCCCTCACCCCCAGCCCCTCTCCCTGAGGGAGAGGGGAGCTAGATAACCCTGGGCAGTGTTGTTGGTCAAGCAGACGCCACTTGGGTAGGCTAGCCGTTGGCTAAGGACTCCGTCCCGCTGACGCGAGCGGCGGGATTGAGTTCTTTTGCCGGAGAAGGGGGAGAGGAGAGCAGTTGCTGCTCCACCAGGTGGGCAAACTCCCGCTCGAAGGTCACCAGGGCGCGGTTGGTTTTGCCCCCCAGGTAAAGCCCTGCTTCCGTCTCCAGAGCCCAAACTTGGCTGTAGCTGAAATAGCTCATCACCACCCCCAGCATCAGCAGCCCAAAGCCAAGATAGACAAGAGGGATCCCTGGATCCGATTTCATTTGCAGGCCGGTGGCGCCGATAACCTCATCTAGGTGCAGGGTAAGGGGGTTGGGAAAGCGCTGCGGAGCCACTTCGTCGAGGGCCAGGCTCATGCCCTGGCGCAGGGATCCTACCCACTGGCCCTGGGTGTCGTAGAGCAGGGCCGTCCCCTGCAAATCTGGCAACAACAGCGTCAAGCCCTCGCTTAGATCCGGTCGGGTAGGCACAAAAGCGCCCCAGAGCTTGCTGCCCGCCTGGGTGGGCACCGGCACCACTGGAATTTGGAAAGGGGGGCTGTTGTTGAGGCGGATGCGGATGCTGTCGATGCCCCAGTCGGCTTGGTAGAGGGTCACGCCGCGGTAGGAGAGGGGATGGTTGACAGAGATGGTCTGGCGCCTGACCTCCTGTCCCCCATCCAGAATCGAGAGATCTGAGTAAAACTGCTTTACCCGTCCGTCGGGAGCATAGTCAATCCAGAAGCGGTTAACCCGAATTTGCCAGGTGGGCAGACGAGCCAGATCCCCTGCCCCGGTTACATGTTCAATGGCGGCAACCCCACCACTGGGGATCAGCTCCTGGGCCTTAAAGCCCCCGAGGCTGCCCCAGATGGCCCCCAACAGGATTAGCAGCAGGCTGACGTGCACCAAGATGGGGCCGAACCGTCCGATTAGCCCCTTGCGGGCGTAGAGCCGGGATCCCTCCTCAAACACCGCATAACCCCGTTGGCGCAGCCGCTGCGGCAGCCCCTCTAGGGAGTGTTGGGGCAGATAGATCCAAAAGGGCAGCCGCCGGAAGGAAGAAGGACGGGTGAGGTAGCTCCAGCGACGGGCCACCTTGAGCATCGGCCACTGGCGCGTGAAAGAACAGGCGGCCAGGCTGCTGCCAAAGAGGATCAACAGGGCCAGAAACCAAGGGGTGCGATAGACGTGATCCAACCCCAGCTTGAGGATCAGCCGCCAGGTGAGAAAGCCAAACAGGGCCGGATGCTCAGGATAGTGAGCCTGGTAGAAGGCCACCGTTTCCTCTTGCTCGATCACCGTGCCCAGGGCGCTCAAAAGGGCAATCGCCAAGAGAAGGCCAATGGCTAGGCGCAGATCCGCCAGCAGCGGCAGCAGCTCATGGCGACAATACCGCCGCAACAGCGGAAGAGGGTGGATAACCATGGGAAGTTGTTAGCTCAAGACTTGGATCGCCGCTCCCAACTGGAGGGCAGCCCCATCTTAGCCTGTAGCGGCAGGGATCCCTCAGGCCCAAGCGGAGAGGATCGTCACGGTGCCAAAGCCCACCAACACCACGCCACTGGCATAGGTGAACCAGCCTGACCAGCGCCGCAGGGCCAGCAGTTGCTTGAGCGAGCCGGCAAACACCCCTGCCAACAGCAGCGGCAAGACCAGCCCCAGCGCATAGGCCAGCAGCAACCCGCCCCCCACCCAGGGCTGCCCCGTGGTGGAAACCCAAGCCAGCAAAGCCACCAAAACCGGCGTGCTGCAGGGAGAGGCCACCAGGCCAAAGGTGGATCCCAGCAACACTGCCCGGCCTAACCTGGGCCATTCGCCGGGGATCTCCAACCGGTTGAACCAAGCGGGAAAGCGCAGGGGAATCACCTCCAGCAGGTTGAGCCCCATCAAAATAGCAACTCCCCCCACCACAGTAGGCCAAAAGGATCCCGTCTGTCCGTAAACGCGGCCCAGCAAAGCTGCCCCTAAACCCAGCAGGGTCAGGGTAAAAGCCACCCCAGCCGCAAAACCCAAAGATTGGGCCCAGATGTGCCGACGCACTTTTCCGGCCCCTTCATCAGGGTTGGGGGTGTAGCCGCCGATATAGCCGATGGTCACCGGCAGCATCGATAGCGTGCAGGGGGAAAGACTGGTGAGCAAGCCGGCCAGGCCCACCGCCAGCAGGCTGACGGGAGAGAGGTGCTGCAGTTGACTCTGGACAAGCTGGGTTGCCCATTGTTCCAGGTGGTAGAGCCAAAGCTGGGCCATACTCGACATAAGCTCAATCCGTCCAACACAAGCCCAAGGTAGCACGAACGTCCCCAACCCCACCGGAGCTGCGCCCGCTACCCTTCCTCATTGCCCAGGTCTTGAGGAACTCTGCGGGGCTGGTTAACCGGGAACTGCTGCCATTCCTGCTGAGTTCGTTGCAGCACCAGCAGCAATTCGTCCCACCTTTCACCCTCGATCAACCGTTCTATCTGTCCCAACTGCGCTCGGTAGCTGCACAGGGTAGTCAGCAGCGCCTGCCGATTGTGGCGGGCCATCTCCAAACCCAATTGCGGGATCCCTCCGCCAACACGGCTGGTATCGCGGAATCCGCTGCTGGCTAGGGTGCGAGCCAAATGCAGAATGGCGGGATCCGCCTCTTGGCTGACGGCTGCGATCAAACCGGCGCTGACCATCACCGGCAAGTGGCTGATCCAGGCCACCGCTTGGTCATGTCGCGCGGGATCGGTGCAAACGGCTTCTGCATCAACAGCAGCCACCAGTTTTTTCATGGCAGCAAGAGCTTGCGGTTGGGTCTTGGCGATGGGAGTGAGCACGTAAGGCCGCCCCCGAAACAAGCCGGCTTCTGCCGCTTGGATCCCTTGTAGGCTTTTGCCGGCCATGGGGTGCCCTCCCACGAACAAAGGCCACAGTTCGGTTGCCGGAGCAACAATGGGCTGCTTAACCGAGCCGACATCGCTCACCACGGTCTCTGCCGATAGATAAGGCACCAAGGCGGCTAGGGTGGCCAACACCTGATCCAAAGGGGTGCAGATCAGCACCACTTGAGGGTCAAAGCGGGCCAACTGGGCCAACTCGGTTCCACAGCCTTGAACAGCGCCCCGTTGCAGAGCCTGTTGGCAGGTGGCCGGGGTGCGGCTCATCCCCCACACGGGATATCCCTTTTCGGTTAGCTTGAGGGCCAGGGATCCGCCGATCAACCCCAACCCGACAATGGCAATGCGCATGGTATGGCCACTTCAAACCAGATCAAGACACTCCCCAAGTGTTCCTCACTCCCACCCTCACCCCCAACCCCTCTCCCTCAGGGATATCCCTCACCCCCAGCCCCTCTCCCGGAGGGATATCCCTCACCCCCAGCCCCTCTCCCTCAGGGAGAGGGGAGTTAGGGCGGCACCTTCGCGACAGCGTTGCGTCGCAATAACGACGTAACAAACCGTTGCATTGCTATTTGAAATAACCATATCTCGATAGGCTGGCGATCCCCAGTCACGCTAAGTCAACAGGTGCTTTGGTGGCGCCCTTCCTCCTCCTGAAGAACCAACACCTCAGAAGCAAAGGCTCTGGCTGCCCTGTGGAAAAGCATACAGCCTCGGTATGCAGCCGCTAAGATGGAGGGATGAGCTGGGTAGCCCCCACAACTCACCCGGATCTTTCACTTCAGGAGGGGACCGTGCTTCATCGTAGGATCTATCAACTCAGCCGCGAAGGCAAGGATGTGTGGATCTACCTGCGCGATCAGGGACGCTGGCTGGAACGAGCCAAGATCCTCGATATCGAAGGGGATACCATCCTGGTTCGCTACGAAACGGAAGACGAGGAGGAGATCTGCTCTTGGGAGGAGATGATTCGTCTGGAAAGCATTGGGGCTGTTGCCCAGCGCCTTTCCACCATTCCCAAGGGAATGCTTAGCACGTCGGATTTGCTCATCTCGGAAGATTGTCCCCCTGCTGAATTGCTGCATTCGCCACTGTTGCCCGCGGAAGGGGAAGATCATCCCAGCGGCGAGCGCCTCGTCGAGGACTACTACCTGGATCGGGAGACTCCTGCCGAGCTGCCGGTGCGCTCAACTGGGGAAGATCTCAAACGGGTGGATCGTGCCCGGCAGGATGTCGAGGGGCAGCGGGAGAGCAACCACGACTAGAGTGGTTCTCTAGAGTTCAGCTTGTAGAGCTGTGGGGAGGAGGGATCCCATTGGGCGGGGGCGGATGGTCAATGGGCCGTAGAACTCCTCTTGGCACAGCTCTACCTGGGAGCGGGCAGCCATCAGCAGCAATGACCAGAAGACTTGGATGGGGTGAATGGCACCGCTGCTGCCGTTTTGGCAAAAGTGCTGCTGGAGAGCCGCAAAGCTGACCTGGGTCAGGCCCTGCTGCCAAAGTTGAGCCAGCAGCGACTCTAGCTCGGCGGTGGTTTCCAAAAGATTCTCCGGGTGGGCTAGCTGGGTGATGGCTGACAGCGCTTGCTGGCGAGAAACCCGTTGGGATAGGGGCCTTGGGGCAGCTTCGGGCCGGTGCTCCAGCAGGGTTTCCAGCTCTTGCAGGTGGACGATGAGTTCTTTGAGGGTGACAGGCCGGCTACGTTGAAGACGCGGCACCGCCCTGGGTTGCAACACGCCATCCAAGTCCGCCAAAGACCAGCTTGGCAAGGGATCCGCTTCCACATCCGCCGGACTGGGCTCACCCTCGTCTACTTCCGGTTCTGCCAAAGCCATCGCCTTGAGATAGACCAACATGGCAGCATGGAGCAGGGCTTGTCCCGACTCAGACAGGTCATGGCTGCTGCTGGTGGAGGCTATGCGGCTCAGAAAGCGGTCGATAACCTCGATAACCTGGACATCCCAGGGGTCGATCTCGCCGCGTTCTGCCAGATCGATGAGCAGGGCAATTGCCTCTTCGGTCGGTGAGTAGGCCATAGCACCCTACAGCTCCCTGCTCCTTACTGTAGCCCTCAGGCCGGATCCCGGCTATCTCTGACATCTCCGCATCTCTATGGCCGTCCGGCTTTTCGGCTCAACGGCTGACCCTTGGCTCTGGGGTACAAGCCCCGTCCGCCGCAGGCCTTGGTAAGGAAGGGGCGGGGCACTCGATCATCCCAGAATCCTCCTGCCTATCGCTATGCGGAAGCAAGCCAGCAGGTCGGGGAGTTGTCAAGCGATCATCGCATAATATAGAATCCTGCTCTAGTCGGATAGCTGCTAAAGTAGTACCTACGGGCGGTTAGCACAGTGGTAGCGCACTTCCTTCACACGGAAGGGGTCACAAGTTCGAATCTTGTACCGCCCATCTCTTCAGTTGCTCTGAAAAGCCAGGGGGTTCATCCCTCTGGATTGGGGCGCGGCCAAGCTCTCCGCTGCCGGACCGGTGGAGAAGAGGAAGCAGGATAGCGTAATGAAAGGGTTGAGGCCATGCAAGGACTCCGTTCCGCCGACGCGAGCAGAAGCATCCGCTCCATACTCCTGGGCTTGTGGATACTGATCCTGCTCGTCTTCCTCGTCCAAAACTGGGGATCCACAGCAGCGGTCGTTGTGGCCGGTCAAGCCGGCGCTGCGATTCCTTTGTCGCTGACGCTGTTGACTGCCTATGGGGTAGGAGTGGGCTTGGGGTTTCTGTATGTGGGCGCTTGGCGGCTGCATGACCGGGTGTTCCAGCGACAGGCAATCCGCAAGTTAAACCAGCTCATCGAGCGAGTGCGCTTCTTGGAAGCGCAGATCATCCCCCCTGACCACTATTTGCCTCAGGATCTGCCGGAGGAGGAGCCGGATCCCCAGGCAGGCCGCTATTCCTATTCCAATATCCCGCCGGAACGCATTCGCGAACCCGGTGAACCTGAGGAGGAAGGCGACGCGGCCACAGCCCCCAACTGGCGGATCGTCCGACGGCCCTATCCTGTCGAGGAGGAAGAGGAATGGGACTCCTAAACTGGTGGCGATCTTCTGCGGCTCCCTTGTCTGAGTCCGACCCTCGACCGGAACCCCAGGGACAGAATAACTATCTGCTGATCGTTCTCGACAGTTGCCGCTTCGACAGCCTGCTGGCTGCCAACCCCAAGCATCTGCTCAAGTTGGGATCCCTGGAAAAGCGCTGGAGCTACGCTTCCTGGACGGCTCCCGCCCATTACAATCTGCTCATGGGCCTGCTGCCCCACACCAGCCCCACCCAGGTCTTTGCTTCCGAACACTACAAGCAGGATTACTTGCGCTACAACGAGCGCCTCGGCACCCGCCAACCGATTGAGTTCAAGCATCTGCTGCCCCACCTCTATTTGCCGACGCTACTGAAGCACCAACTGGGCTATACCACCCACGCCATGGTCTCCCTGCCGGTGCTCAACCCCAGCACCCTGCTCAATCGCGACTTCGATTCCTACCGCCTCATGCCCCAGCACAACGATATGGCGGCCATGGTGGAGCAGTTGCGCTTTGAGCCGGATCGCCCCAGCTTTTACTTGTTAAATGTGGGCGAAACCCACTATCCCTACGCGTTGCCGGATGAGGATCCCGGCCTGTGGCCCCGCATCTCTGGGGTCAATGGCGTGTTAAAGCGCCTGGATGAAGGGGAAGAGACCGGGATCCCCTTTTTCAGCGCTGCCCAGTTGGAGGAGCTGCGCCAACGGCAGATCGAGGCGGTGCGCTACCTGGACGGGGTCTTTGAGCAACTGTTTGACCTAGTTCCCAAAAACACTTACATCACGGTTACCGCCGACCACGGCGAATTGTTCGGGGAAGGGGGCTATTTCGGCCATGGCCCTATCCACCACGAAAAGGTGCTAGAGGTGCCTTTTATTGAGGGAAAAATTCGCTAGGACAACACCCAGCCCCTCTCCCAGAGACCCAAGCGCTCCGCGCCGCTCACGCGACCACCCCCGGCCCCTCTCCCAGAGACCCAAGCGCTCCGCGCCGCCCACGCGACCACCCCCGGCCCCTCTCCCAGAGACCCAAGCGCTCCGCGCCGCTCACGCGACCACCCCCTGCCCCTCTCCCAGAGGGAGAG
>NZ_JANSJJ010000081.1:0-922 GCF_047502715.1 Synechococcus sp. H55.10 | reverse complement strand
GAGAGTGGATAAAGCTTTGTACTCTGGCTGCAAGTCCTGACGCCTGGCCAGAGATTGCCAGTGATCCCAGCAACGCTGAAAAACGGTTTCGGCTTGAGTTAGAGGAGTGGTCATCGACAACAAAAATGGCCTAACCCCCACTCTAGAAGGAATTGATCCCCATAGCCAGGCTGGTATTCCCCCCCAGCGTGGGGAAGTCCGCCGGGATCCGAAGCTCACAGAATGGGGCATGATCACCTTGGGGCGTTGGCGCTCCCGAGTCTAGAATCTCATCGACTGTTGCTATGCTGTACCGCCTCCCCAACTCGCTCCGCTGGCTCCGTCTTGGCGGATCCCATCGCTCCAAACAAGAGCGTCAAATTGTGCGCAGCCTGCTGGCCTTTGCAGGTGCCCTCCTGATCGTGGATATCGTGCTCCTGAGCGCCCTTTACTAGTCCGATGGTATTTCCAGCTCCCCATTTCTACGCTTGTCGAGAAAAAGCGCTATCATGGAGATCCATTGGTCAAGCTCCGTTGATGGCTCTGTAACTCCTACGAGGCAGGTCGGATGGATTGGGTAGAAAAAGTTCTCGAAAAGCTCCGCGAATGGGTGGAACGTGTAATTGATACCCTTCTGGGAAGTCCTGAGCCCCAACCTGCCCCCATTCCCGTAGAAAATGGATCCCATCGTCGTCGCTAATCCGACTGCCATCGCTTCCGGTGGCGAGCTCCTCAGCCTTCTGGTTCTGCACGGTCCCAACCTCAACTTGCTAGGGGTGCGAGAAGTAGGCATCTACGGCGCGGTGTCCTTAGAGCAGATCGATCGGGCGCTCCACCAGCAGGCAGAAGTTCTTGGGGCAAAGCTGGAGATCCTGCAGTCTAACCATGAGGGAGTGTTGGTTGATGCCGTCCACCGCGCCCGCCCAGTCTCATATACACATCT
>NZ_JANSJJ010000080.1:0-144970 GCF_047502715.1 Synechococcus sp. H55.10 | reverse complement strand
GGCTGGGGGTGAGGGTGCCTAAGGGAGAGGGGATGGGGGTGGTCGCTCTAGCGGCGCGGAGCGGATGGGTGACTCAGGGAGAGGGGCAGGGGGTGAGGGCTGGGAGAGGGGTTGGGGGTGAGGGCCGAAAATGCCGCAGCCGCAGGGCATTAGCCACTACAGAAACAGAGCTCAAGGCCATGGCCGCCCCCGCCAGCATGGGGTTGAGCAACCAGCCGGTGAAGGGGTAGAGCGCCCCGGCGGCAATCGGGATCCCGAGGGTGTTGTAGATAAAGGCGAAGAAGAGATTTTGGCGGATGTTGGCAAGGGTGGCGCGGCTGAGTTGAATGGCGGTGACCACGCCCCGCAAATCGCCGGCTATCAGGGTAATGTCGCTGGCGGCTATGGCCACATCGGTGCCCGTCCCGATGGCGATCCCCACATCGGCTTCTGCCAGTGCCGGCGCATCGTTGATGCCATCTCCCACCATCGCTACCGGGTGTCGGGGCCGTCTGAGCTGGCGAATGTAGGCTGCCTTTTGCTCGGGACGGACTTGGGCGATCACCCGGCGAATGCCTGCCTGCTGAGCAATGGCCTGGGCGGTGGTGGGGTTATCCCCGGTTAGCAGAATCACCTCCAGGCCCATCTCCTGCAGCTGGCGCACCGCGGCGGGGGAGGTGGGTTTGATCGGGTCGGCAATGGCCAACAGCCCCACCAGACGATGGGATTGCGCCACGCCGATCACCGTTTTGCCCTGGCTTTCCCAGGTCTGAACCCGCTCCGACCAAGAGGGATCCCACGGGATCCCTATCGCCTGCAGCCAGCTCAGCCGACCGATGCGCACCTGCTGCCCCTCCACCCAGGCTTCTGCCCCCTCGCCCACTTTTGCCTGAAAGTGCTGGGCCGACGGGATTGAGATGCCTTCGGCTTTGGCTTTTTGCACCACCGCCTGGGCCAGCGGATGTTCCGAGTATTGTTCCACTGCTGCTGCCAGGCGCAACAGGGCTAGGGGAGAAGAGCCTGGCGTCCAGATATCGGTGACGCTGGGACGGCCCTCGGTGAGGGTGCCGGTTTTGTCCAAGACCACCGTGCGCAAGCGGTGGGCCAATTCCAGGCTATCGGCGCTTTTTACCAGGATCCCCAATTCCGCCCCCCGCCCCGTCGCCACCATGATCGAGGTGGGGGTGGCCAACCCCAGCGCACAAGGGCAGGCGATGATCAGCACCCCAATGGTGTTCACTAAGGCCAGCGTCGGATTGCCCGCCAGCCCCCACCAGAGGACAAAAGTTAGAATGGCTACCCCGATCACCGCCGGCACAAACCAGGAGGTCACCCGATCCGCCACTTGTTGAATGGGGGCCTTGGATCCCTGGGCCTCCTGCACCAGGCGCACGATCTGGGCCAGAAGCGTATCTTTGCCCACCCGCCGCGCTTCCATCACAAAGCTGCCCGTCTGGTTGAGGGTGGCCCCGATCACCTCATCTCCTGCCGACTTGCTCACCGGCAGGCTCTCGCCAGTTACCATCGACTCGTCCAGGCTGGAGGATCCCTCTAGAATGACCCCATCCACCGGCACCTTCTCACCGGGGCGCACCCGGATCCGATCCCCCACCTGCACCGCCGCAATCGGGATATCCTGCTCCACCCCGTCGCGGATGACCCTTGCCGTTTTCGGCTGCAACCCCATCAGCTTGCGAATGGCTTCGGAGGTTTGCCCTTTGGCCCGCTGCTCCATCCACTTGCCCACCAGCACCAGGGTGACGACCACCGCCGCCACTTCGTAATACACATCCGGGTGCAGGCCCTGGCGATGAAAGAAGTCGGGGAAAGTCGTCGCCAAAAGGGAGTAGAAAAAAGCAGCGCTCGTTCCCAAAGCTACCAAGGTATTCATGTCCGCCGAGCGCCGCTGCCAAGCCGCCCAGGCGCCACGATAAAAGTGCTGGCCCACCCAAAACTGCACCGGCGCCGTCAGCAGCAACTGCAACCACGGATCCTGCAGCCAGGGGGGCAGGCCGGGGATCTCCTGCCCCAACATCATCGGCAGGGATCCGATCAGCAGCACCGTGCTGAGGCCCACTCCTATCGCCACCTTCAGCTTCAATTCCCGTTCTGCCGCCCGTTGGGCGATCCGTTCTGTGTCGTCCGGATCCGACTGTTGCCAATCGTCTTCGACCAAGCGCGCCCGATACCCCGCCTGCTCCACCACCCGGATCAATGCTTGGGGATTCACCAGCCGGGGATCCCCGCGGACGATGGCCTGCTCGCTGGCAAAGTTGACCGTTTGGGCTGTAACGCCCCGCACGCGACTCAGGGCCTGTTCAATGCCGGCAGCGCAGGAGGCACAGCTCATACCCTGGATGGCCAAGCGCCAAGTGCCGCCAGCAGATGAAGCGGACAGGCCGGGGGCAGCGGAATGGGAACCAGAATCAGACATGGCTGTCCTCAGAGCAAAAATTTAGGTAGTAAAGAAAAAGCGACGCAAAAGCTCTCTTCCCCCCACAAGGGGAAAACCCCACCTCTGAACTCTGTCCTGCCGACGCCGCCGGGCAGGGGAAAAATCGCTAGGCCGGCGGATAGCCCACTTGGGCAAGCACCTGCCGCCAGTCGCTGTCGGCTCGCTCAGACGTAATCCGCACCTGCTTGGTCTTGGGATCCGCTTCCACGTGGGCCTGGGGATCCCGCTGCCGCACCGCCTGCGTGATGGTGTCCACACAAGCCGCGCAGGCCAGCTTCGGCACCGTCAAAACAACCTGCATTTTGGGAAACCTCGCCAACCCAATGCCACCTGCTTGATGCTAAACCTTCCAGTGGGCTGGAAGGTCAAGAGGGTGGCTGAGGTTCCTCTATGTTCCAGCGGTAATCCACCTGATAGCCCCGCTGTCGCCACTCCTCCTCCAGTTGCAACTGTTGGGTCAGGGCTTTGCGCAAAGAGTTGATCAGCTCTTGCGTGCGGGCTCGATTGCCAAAATCCTGTTCCTCCACAGTCGGAAACGTTTGCCGCTCCAGAACCCGCAGCAGAAATTCGTAGTGGACGTGAGCTGGCACAGGAATACGTTTCATCGATCTAGGCCATTCTTGGGATCCATTGACAATCCTGGGTTTACTGGGGTGACAACAGGGAGCGGACGGCTTGGCCGGGATCCGGCTGCGTTACCAGCGCTTCCCCCACCAGCACGGCGCGCACCCCCCAGCTCCGCAACTGCTGCAGATTGGCAGGAGAGTGAATGCCGGATTCGCTGACCACCGGCAGATCGCCCAGGCGATCCCGGTGGGCGGCCAAGAGATCCCGCGTCGTGTTCAAGTCCACCGCAAAGGTTCTGAGATCCCGATTGTTGATGCCGATCAACACCTGACCTTTGGCCTGGTGCAGTTGCGGCAAGCCCAAAACCCGCTGTAACTCTTGGCAAGTGTGCACCTCCAACAGAGCTGCCATGCCCAATTGCTGGATCAGCTTGAGAAAATAGCCCAAATCCGCATCCGAGAGAATGGCAGCAATCAACAGCACCGCATCCGCCCCCAGAGTACGCGCCCAGAGGATTTGGTAAGGGTAGAGGATGAACTCCTTGCACAGGATGGGGATCCCGACTGCCTGGCGGATCTGGCGCAGATACTCGCCGCTGCCCTGAAAAAACCGCTCATCCGTGAGCACCGACAGGCAACTGGCTCCCGCCGCCTCGTAGCTTTGGGCAATGGCCACCGGATCAAAGGGATCGCGGAGAACCCCACGGCTGGGGGAGGCTTTTTTTACCTCGGCAATCAGAGAAACCGGATGAGGAGATTGGGTGAGGGCCGCCACAAAATCCCGCACCGGCGGCGCTTGATCCAGTTGCTGCTGCAATTGCTTCAAGGGGAGCTGCTCCCGCTGGCGCTCCACCTCCTGCTCTTTGTGCCAGATGATCTCCTCTAAAATGTGGCGCGGTTTGGCTTCCGGCGCTGTTGTCTGGTACACCTGAGAGGCGACGACGACCGGCGGGGCAGGAGAACGCCGACGAACGGCCAGCGGCTCACCTTCTAGCTCCATACCACCCCTGAACAGAACTCTACACCTCACCCTAGACTACTCTAGTGCTCTGCGGTCGGTTTGAATAGCTACCCCGAATATCCCCAAACCGCCTCTGGCAAAGGTGTTTCTTTTACCCTATGGTTGAGTGTAGAGCTGAAGCGCTGCCCAGAGCGATGTGGAATCAAAATCAACAGTAAACGTAGTCGAGAAGCTTGACGCAGCCTCTTGCGCTCTGGGGAGTTTTGCTCCGGCAGTCGTTCCGTCCCTCTTTTTTGCCGATCGTGGGCAAAGGCTCGGCTGAGCAGAGTTGGGAAGATTGCTGTCCATGCTGTTTTGAAGGAGTTCAGGCGTGCTGTACCTAGCAGAGCTATCCAAGCCGATTGGGTTTGCTAAGTCATCTCTGCAATTGCTGGCCAAGCAGCAGCAGGACAACACCTGGGTGGCCGTAAACGAAGAATCCATTACCCTGGAAGGCCGCATTGCCCAAGAGGCCAGTCGCTTCAAGGATGGGGCCTTGGTACTGGCGGAAATCTCCGGCAACCGTCAGGTTGCCCGCATCAACGAAGCCGCCCGTCAACTGGTAACCTACCTGCAAAATTTCAGCCGTTTGCAGGACAAAGCCCGCAGCCAGGAAGAGGAGATCGAAGTTTGGAAACAGTCTCTCACTTTTCAGGCGCATGAGCTGACTCGCCGCGAGATGGAATTGGCAGCCCAAGAAGAGGAGGTGCGGCGGCTGTACGAGCAGTACAAGGGCGTGGAGGAAGAGCGCAAGCTCCTGGACAGCCTCAAAGAGGAACTGGCGACCCAGCAAGCCTACCTGGCCGAACAACAGCGCCTGATCGGGGAACAGCGAGAAGCCCTGAACCGGCAGCGGCAAGAGTTGCAAGCTCAGTTGCAAGAGGCCCGCTCCAGCCGTTTGGGGGAAGCAGAAGCAGCCCAGCTCCAGGCTTTGATGCGGCAGCTTCAGGAAAGCCTGCATCCGGCCGGGGATCCCTTGGCGCTTCTGCACAGCCTAAAAAGCCAGGTTCAGCAGCAGCAGGAGCACTTGAATCAAGAGATTGTCCAATTGGAGGCAGAACGTCAGCAGGCCCAAGCCCGGCAAGAGGAGCTGGATCGGGACCACCGCGCTTGGCAAGAACGCCGCACGGCTTGGTGGGGATCCCGACAATCCCTAGAACAAGGTCAAGCGGAATGGCAAGCGCGGCAGGGATCCCTGCGAGCCTATCAAGAGCACCTGCAGATGATCCTCCAGCAGTTGCAATCCCAAGAGAGCTTGTTCCAAAAAGCCTATCGTCTGGTGCAGGAGTACGACTTCATCGTCGATGGCAGCAGCAATGGCGGGCCAGGTGCCTCAGGGTCGGCGATCTCGGTGGAGGAGCTGGCGGCCTTGGTGAGCCAACTGCGTCGCGATTATGAGCAGCGGGCAGCCCAGGTTAGCCAGCAGCGGGCGGAGCTGGAGCAAAACCGGCAGACCCTGCGGGAGCTGCAAGAGCGGCTGGCCACCGCCTCTCCCGAG
The DNA here is from genome assembly GCF_047502715.1 of Synechococcus sp. H55.10. NCBI lineage: Bacteria > Bacillati > Cyanobacteriota > Cyanophyceae > Synechococcales > Synechococcaceae > Synechococcus > Synechococcus sp. H55.10. Next base: position 139,472 of record NZ_JANSJJ010000080.1, on the reverse strand, counting down.
GAGCGGTTCGATATTGAAATGGATATTGACTACGCCCAGTCTGCCTGCAGCGCCCTGGAAGAGGCCCTGGCGCCCCAGGAGAAAAACCTGCAGCGGGAATACGAAGAGCTGGCCCGCCAGGAAGCCCGTCTCAGGCAGCTTCAGAATCAGGCTGCCGCCCCGGTTCAAGTGGATATCGGGCCGATCCTGGAGCAGATCGGCAGCCAGAAGCAGGATCTTCTTCAGGAAAAAAACCGTCTGCAAACCCTCGTTCACCAACTGGAATCCTCCCTGGCCTCTCAACAGGAGCAACTGGCCCGCCAAGAGCAGGAATTGCAGCAGCAGTGGCAACAACTGGAGCAGGAGGAGAGATCCCTGCGGGCGCGCACCCAGGCGATGGCCGAAACCTGGGGCCGCCTCAACCACCTGCAGGCCACCCTCTACCCCGAGCGAGATCGCTGGGCGGAGTTGGCAGGAGAGTTGGCGCAGTTGGAGGCGGAGCTGGGCCAACACCAGGCGAGAAACTCCGCGGCCCACGCCCACGTCCAACAGGTCCACTCTCTTTTGGCTGCCCTCACTCAGGCTTGAGAGGGTGGGGGGAGCCGGCTCCAACGGATCCCTTCTGTTTCGGCGCAGGATCTGCAGTCTTAACGAAGAGAACAAATCTGGTAAAATTCGGTAGCATCCTGCAGCCATTGAGGCTCCCAGCTTTTGGGCAGGGGAACTGCAGAGCTTGTTGCGCTTTGCTCCGGTTCTTGCTTGCGGTTGCCAAGGACATTCCAATGTGAGGTCGGCTCGTGCGAATTGCGGTTGATGCGATGGGGGGTGACTATGCTCCCGAGGAGATCGTCAAGGGTGCCTTGCTGGCCCATCGACAGCTTCGGGTCGGGATCGCACTGGTGGGTTGCCCGGATTCCCTGAAGCCCTTTCTGCCCCAGCCCTTGCCCGCCGGGATCACCCTTGTGCCCGCTGAGGACAAGGTGGGCATGGCAGAAGAGCCCTTGATGGTGCGCAAGAAGCCCAAAGCCTCCATCAACGTCTCGATGCAACAGGTGCGGGCCAACCAGGCGGATGCGGTGGTGGCCGCCGGCAACACCGGGGCAGCGATGGCTGCAGCTTACCTCAATTTGGGCCGACTGGGGGGAATCGACCGTCCCGCCATCGGCGCTCTTTTGCCCACTTTGAAGGGCAAGCCGGTGCTGCTTTTGGATGTGGGCGCCAACGTAGACTGCCGGCCCCGCTTTTTGGAACAGTTTGCCCGCATGGGATCCCTTTACTGCCAGTGTGTGTTGGGGATCGAGAAGCCGCGGGTGGGCCTGCTCAACATCGGCGAGGAGCCCAACAAAGGCAACGACTTGGCCCTGGCTACTCACCAGCGCTTGAGCCAGTTGCCAGGGATCCACTTTGCCGGCAATGCCGAGGGGCGGGACGTGCTGACCGGGGAGTTTGACGTGGTGGTGTGCGACGGCTTTGTCGGCAATGCCCTGCTCAAGTTTGCCGAAAGCGTCGGCCAGGTGATCACCCAGGTGCTGCGGGAGGAGCTGCCCCGCGGTTGGCGCGGCAAGCTGGGCTGCTGGCTGCTGCGGCCCAACCTTAAGCAGGTGAAGCGGCGCATGGACTATGTGGAATACGGCGGCGCTCTGCTGCTGGGAGTGAACGGCATCTGCGTCATTACCCACGGCAGCTCCAAGGCGCCGATGGTCTACCATGCCATTCGTTTGGCCAAAGAAGCGGCGGAGCAAAAAATCCTGCAGCGACTGCAAGCGGAAATGGCCGATCCTCGCGAGTCTCATCCCAGTTCCGAGCGGCGCGCCCGGCCTTTTCAGTCTGCCTCTGACTGCAGCTCAGAGGTGCTGCCTCTGCGACCTTTGGATCGGGTGGAAGGATAGCGTCCATGCCCAGCAATGGCCTCCCAACGGTGCGGCTGGTGGGGGTGGGGGCTGCCCTGCCGGAGCCTTGCCTGAGCAACGAAGACCTCAGCCAGATTGTGGAAACTTCCGATGAGTGGATCTGGCCCCGCACTGGTATCCGTCAACGCCGTATTCTCCCTCCCCACTTGAGTTTGGTGGACTTGGCGGCTCAGGCGGCAAGGGCCGCTCTGGATCAAGCCGGGATCCCGCCCCGAGAATTGGATTTGATCCTGCTGGCCACTTCCACCGCTGTCGATCGCTTCGGCTCGGCTCCACAGGTACAGGCGGCGCTGGGGGCAACGGGGGCGGTGGCTTTTGATCTGACGGCAGCCTGCACAGGGTTTGTGTTTGCCGTGGCCACAGCAGCGCAGTTTTTGCAAACCGGTCTGTACCGGCGGGCGCTGGTGGTGGCGGCGGATGTCCTCTCCCGCACGGTGGATTGGGCGGATCGCACCACCTGTGTCCTGTTTGGGGATGGGGCGGGGGCGGTGGTGCTGGAAGCGGGGGAAGCGGGAGCTGGCGGCATCCTCGGCATTGAGCTGCGCAGCGATGGCAGCGGCAGCGAGCTGCTCAGCTTGTCCATGGCCACCGAGGCCAGGCCCCTGGTGGGATCCCTGCAGGTGGGTCAATACCGCTGCTGCCCCATTGCCATGAATGGCCGCGAGGTGTACAAATTTGCCGTCCAGGTGGTGCCGGAGATTATCGAGAAAGTTCTCTTTCGGACCGGGATCCCGGCGGAGGCGGTTCAGGGGTACTTTATCCACCAGGCCAACCAGCGCATTCTCGATGCCGTGGCCAAGCGCCTGCAGTTGGATCCACAACGGGTGGCCAGCGTCCTGGAACAGTACGGCAACACCTCCGGCGCTTCGGTGCCGATTGCCTTGGCCACCTGGATCGCGCAGGGGCGCTTTGGCGCTGGCGATCTGGGGGTGATGGCGGGCTTTGGCGCCGGCCTCACTTGGGGAGCGATTGTCTTTCGTTGGGGGAAATGAATTGATGACCGTTGCCTGGATCTATCCCGGCCAGGGATCCCAAGCGGTGGGGATGGGAAAAGACTTACAAGATTGGCCAGGGGCGGCCCAGAAGTTGGCTTGGGCCCGCGAGATGCTGGGATGGGATCCCTTGGCGCTGTCGGAAGCGCAGATCCATCAAACTGTCTACACGCAGCCGGCTTTGTTTACGGTGTCGGCCCTGCTGACGGACTATCTCTATGCCCAGGGGCAGGCTCCCGCCTGCACAGCCGGCCACAGCTTGGGAGAATATAGCGCCCTCTACGCCGCCGGGGTATTTGATTTTGAGACTGGCCTGCGGCTGGTGGCGCTGCGGGGCCGATTGATGGAAGCCGCAGGGGATCCGCCGGGCAGCATGGCGGCGGTGATGGGGTTTGATCGCGACAAGCTGGAGCACCTGTGCCAGATGATCCCTGAAGTTACCCTGGCCAACGACAACAGCCCGGATCAGGTGGTGATCAGCGGCTCGGTCGAGGGGGTGCAGGCTGTTTGTGAGCAGTTGCAGGCCAAGCGCACCGTTCCTCTCAAAGTCAGCGGCGCCTTTCACTCGCCCTTGATGCAGGCGGCGGCGGCAACCTTTGCCCACACCTTGCGTGCGGTTGACTTTCAGGCTCCGCGAGTGCCGGTCTACAGCAACTGCACCGCCACCCCCAGCCGGGATCCCGCGGTTCTCAAGCAGGCGCTGCTGTCCCAGATGACCGCCCCTGTCCGCTGGCGAGAGACAGTGCTGCAGATGGCTGCCGACGGCATCCAAGAGGTGTGGGAAATCGGCCCCGGCAATGTCCTGACGGGCTTGGTGAAGCGAACAGTGCCCACCCTGGCGCGGCGCAACATCAGCAGCCTCGACCGCTGCTAAGGGATTCCACCGGCAAGCGACCCCGGGCCGGGATCCGCCCCAGCAACACCTGGAGCAGCGCCTGCAGCGAGACAGGGGTAGAGCCATAGCAGGCCAAATAAACCGGGATCTGGGGCAGGGCAAAGGCATCGTAGGGGGATCCCAAAGCCAACCCGATCACCTTTTCGGGAGGAAGGGATCCCAGCAACTCCCTCTGAAGTGGGTAACGAAATAGATCAAGGGAGCCCACCAGCACTTGGTCAGCTCTTGGCGCCCTTTGCAGGGTTGTTTGCCAATCCTCAGGGGTAGGCTCTGGGCTGATCTTGAGAATTTGAGCAGCAGGCCGGGCGTTTTGGAGAAGATCCCCCAGAAGAGGCACAGGAGTGATGAGCAGCGGGTCGGGGGCCAAAGGGGGTAGGGATCCCCGCAGGAGCGTGATGCTGTCTTGAGCGATTTGGCGGGCCAGCGCTTGGTGCTCTTCCAGGCCGGCAGGGGGGAAAGGGGGGCAGGGGGATCCCAGTCCGTAGCGCCGCTTCAAGTTCAAAATCCGCTCCACCGACCGATCCAATTGTTCAACTGACAAATGCCCAGCGCGAAACTGTTGCAGCAGATGGGCGTAGGCTTCTTTTTGGATGGCCGGGCTAAAGCCGGGATCAGCCCCAAATAGGAGCACATCGGCCCCTGCCCGGAAGGCCAGTTCTGCCGCTTTGGGAATGCCATAGCTGCGGGCAACGGCCCCCATGGTCAGGGAATCCGTCAGAACAAGCCCCTTGAACCCCAGCTTCTGCCGCAACCAACCCGACACCACCTCAGGGGCCAGCGTTGCCGGCCGCAAAGACTGCGTCCTGCTGTCGCGTTCGCGGAAGCGTCGCGTAGCGCTAGCGGATCCCAGGGCCGGCATCACCACATGCGCCGTCATCATCGCCTCTGTGCCTGCCCGGATCAAAGCCTGGAACGGGCGCAGCTCCGTGGCCTGTAGCGCCTCCAGAGGGCGATCCACCCGCGGCAACCCCAGGTGGGAATCGAGGTCGGTGTCCCCATGGCCGGGAAAATGTTTGGGCGTGCAGAGGATCCCGGCTTGCCGGTAGCCACGCCACAGGGCCAGGCCATAGTCCGCTACCTGTTTCGGATCCGACCCAAAGGCGCGGATGCCGATAATGGGGTTGTGGGGGTTGCTGTTCACATCCACAACGGGGGCGAAGTTGAGGTTAAACCCCAAACTTTTCAGCTCCGTTCCCACCGCACGGGCCATCGCTTCCGCCTTCGCCAGGGATCCCGCCGCTGCCACCGCCATGGCGCTGGGAAACACGGTTACCCCCTCGGTGAGGCGCACCACCGGCCCCCCCTCTTGATCAATGCCTATCCACAAGGGGATACGGGCTTGTGCTTGAGCTGCGGCAATGAGTTGGGCTACCTGGGGCAACGTTTGAATGTTTCCGGCAATCGAATAGAAGATCAGACCGCCCACGTGGCAGTTCCGGATCATCTCCTCGAGGGCAGGGGAAAACTCGGCTCCCTCAAAATAAACCAGGAACAGTTGCCCAACTTTTTCCTCAAGGCTCCAAGCCCTGGGATCCACTTCGGCGGCAGGAAAAGAGATCGGGCGTGTCAAAGCAGATATCCTTCGACGTCACTGCTAAAGGATCGGGTTTCCAGCCAGGGCTGACAACTGCACACCAGGTGGCGATCCCCGTAGGCGTTGTCGATGCGGCTGACGCTGGGCCAGAACTTACGGTCTTTGACCCACGGGAGGGGGTAGGCGGCTAGGGATCGAGGGTAGGGGCGATCCCAGTGATCGGTGACCACTACCTCGGCGGTGTGGGGGGCAAGTTTAAGGGGGTTGCGCACGGGATCCATCTCGCCCCGCTCAATGGCAGCAATCTCCTGGCGAATGGCAATCATTGCCTCGCAGAAGCGATCCAGCTCTTCTAGGGATTCGCTCTCGGTGGGCTCCACCATCATTGTCCCCGGCACTGGCCAGGAGATGGTGGGGGCGTGGAAGCCGTAGTCCATCAGCCGCTTGGCCACATCCTCAACCTCAATGCCGGCGCTTTTCTTGAGGGGGCGCAGGTCCAGGATGCACTCGTGGGCCACCCATCCCCCCGGCCCTTTGTAGAGCACCGGGTAGTAGGGATCCAGCCGCTTGGCGATGTAATTGGCGTTGAGGAGGGCCACTTGGGTGGCCAGGGTGAGGCCAGCGGATCCCATGAGGCGGATGTAGGCCCAGGAGATGGGCAGGATGCTGGCGCTGCCCCAGGGGGCAGCACTGACCGGGCCGTTGCAACCAGGCAAAAACGGGTGGCCGGGCAAATGCGGCAGGAGATGACGGGCAACGGCAATAGGCCCCACCCCCGGCCCGCCCCCGCCGTGGGGGATGCAGAAGGTCTTGTGCAGGTTGAGATGGCAGACATCGGCTCCCAGCTCCGCAGGACGGCAGAGGCCCACTTGGGCGTTGAGGTTGGCCCCATCCATGTACACCTGCCCCCCGGCCTCGTGGATTATCTGGCAAATCTCGCGGATCCCTTCCTCAAACACCCCATGGGTGGAGGGGTAAGTAATCATCAGGGCGGCCAGCCGTTCCCGGTGCTGCTCCACCTTGGCCCGCAGGTCTTCGAGGTCGATGTTGCCGGCCCTGTCGCAGGCCACGCTCACCACCTGCATCCCGGCCATGACAGCGCTGGCGGGGTTGGTGCCATGGGCGGAGGTGGGGATCAGGCACACCTGGCGCTGGCTTTCCCCGCGGGCCTGGTGGTAGCGACGAATGGCCAGCAAGCCGGCATATTCCCCCTGGGATCCGGCGTTGGGCTGGAGGGAGACGCCGGCAAAGCCCGTGATCTCTGCCAGCATTCGCTCCAACTGGGCAAAGAGGGTTTGATAGCCGCGAGCTTGTTCCAGAGGCGCAAAAGGATGGAGCTGGGCAAACTCCGGCCAGGTTATGGGCAGCATCTCGGCTGTGGCGTTTAGCTTCATGGTGCAGGAGCCCAAGGGGATCATGGAGTGGACAAGGGAGAGATCCCGGCTCTGCAGGCGGTGGATATAGCGCAGCAGCTCCGTTTCCGAGTGGTAGCGGTTAAACACCGGATGGGTGAGGTAGGGGGTGGTGCGCAAGAGCTGAGGCGGCAGGCTTTGGTGGGGATCCGAACTCAGGCCTTCGGGATCCCAGGCTGGCTCCTTGGAGCCAGCGAAGATTTCCCAGAGATCGCGCAGATCTTGAGAGGTTGTGGCCTCGTCCACGCTGATCCCTAGAGTTGTCTCGTCGATCCGCCGCAGGTTGATGCGCCGCTGGGCGGCCCGCTCTTGGATCTGGCCGACCTGTTCGGGGGACTCTGCCTTCACCCAAAAGGTGTCGAAGAAATACTCTGGCCCCACCCTGTAGCCCAGATCCCGGATCCCGGCGGCCAGGTGATGGGCCTGGCGATGGATGCGTTCGGCAATTTGCCGCAGGCCGCGCGGGCCGTGATAGACGGCATACATGGAGGCCACCACCGCCAAGAGCACCTGGGCGGTGCAGATGTTGCTGGTGGCCTTGTCGCGGCGGATGTGCTGCTCCCGCGTTTGTAGGGCTAGGCGCAGGGCCGGCCTGCCCTGGGCATCTTGGGAGATCCCTACCAGCCGCCCCGGCAGCAGCCGTTTGTGGGCCTCGCGGGTGGCAAAGTAGGCAGCGTGGGGGCCGCCGTAGCCCAGGGGCACCCCAAAGCGCTGGGTGGATCCCACCACAATGTCTGCCCCCCACTCCCCTGGCGGTTGCAAGAGAGTCAGGCTGAGCAAGTCAGCAGCTACGGCCACCACCATCCCTCTTTGGTGGGCCTGCTCCGCCAGCTTGCGGTAATCCTGGATCTCTCCATAGGTGTTGGGATACTGCAAGAGCACACCAAAGCCGTTCCCAAGCTCAAACTGGGAAGGATCCGCCACACGCACCTGGATCCCCAAGGGCTCTGCCCGCGTCTGCACGACGGCAATGGTCTGGGGATGGCAGCCGCGATCCACCCAGAAGACCTGGGATCCCTTGCCTGCCAGGGCGTAGGCCAGGCTCATAGCCTCAGCGGCAGCAGTGGCTTCGTCCAGCAGGGAGGCATTGGCGATCTCCATGCCTGTTAGATCGATCACCATCGTCTGGAAATTGAGCAGGGCCTCTAGCCGCCCCTGGGCGATCTCCGCCTGGTAGGGGGTGTACTGGGTGTACCAGCCGGGGTTCTCCAGAATGTTGCGCTGGATCACCGGCGGCGTCAGGCAGTTGGAATAGCCCATGCCCAAAAAGGAGCGCCACACCTGGTTCTGGGCCGCCATTGCCCTCAGTTCTGCCAATACTTGCTGCTCACTGCTGGGGGATCCCAGGTGCAGGGGTCGGCTGCTGCGAATCGCCACCGGCACCGCCTTATCCACTAATTCCCGTAGAGAGCTCAGCCCCAAGGCCTGCAACATCTGACGGATTTGCTGGGCGTCTGGCCCGATGTGCCGCCAGACGAAGAGTTCTCTCTGCTCTAGCAGCTCTAGCTCTGGATCGGCGGCAGAGAGAGAGGGGCTGAGGGGATGGAGGATGGTGGAGTCGGACATGGGGCAAAACAAAAGCGATGAGCAGTTGGTCAGCCGCCAAAAGGCTATTCCCCGATCATAGTTGTTAAAAATTATTTCTGACGGGATCCAAATCTGAATCTGGGTCTCGATTCGGGGTAGCGGGGATGAGACACTGAATGGTCGGAGAATGTTAGCGACCTATCCCCTGAGCGTTGTCATGACTGCTTTCAACCTTGTCTGCAAAGGTGGTGCTATGCGTCGGCTGTTGTCTGCTTTGGTGTCTATCCTGTTGATGCTCTGTCTGTGCTTGGCCCCCTTGGGGATCCCGGCCGTGGCGGCAGAGCTTCCGCCAGTGAAACACCTCGACACTCCCATCGACGTGAACAACACCATCCTGCGCAACTACCGCCAGTTGCCCGGCTTCTATCCCACCCTGGCCCGTATTCTGGTGAAAAATGCTCCCTACAACAGCCTGGAGGACATGTTGCAGATCCCAGAATTGACGGAGCAGCAGAAGGCCTTGATCAAGGCGAACGCGGAGAACTTCGTGTTTGGGGAGTACCAAGAGGGGGCCAACCAACTGGAAAACCGCATCAACCAAGGCTACTACGGCTGATCCCGGCCAGCCAAGGGATCCCATGGCCTACGACAACGTCTGCAAGTACCTGGTAGAGTGGTTTCCCGACTCCTTTGCCCGCTGGCTACTGGGATCCCCGGTTCCCTTGGCCCAAATCCAGCCAACAGAGCTCTCCAGCGAGCCCATCAGAGCCGATTCCCTCATCCTCTTGAGGACCCAAAATCTGATCCTGCACCTCGAGTTCCAAACCGATCCGGATCCCGAGATCCCCTTTCGCATGGCAGACTACTGCCTGCGCCTGTATCGCCGCTATCCTGCCCAGGAGGTGCGGCAGGTTGTCGTCTACCTGAGAAAAACCCAGTCGGAACGGGTGTACCAAACTTCTTTCCAACGGGGATCCCTATCCCATCGCTTTGAGGTCTTGCGCCTGTGGGAACAGGATCCAGAAGTTTTATCCCAATACCCTGGCCTTTTGCCCCTGGCGGTACTGGCAGAGCCGGACGATCCAGAGCCCCGTCTGCGGCAGGTGGCCAGAGCAATCGCCGAGATGGAGGATACCAAGCTGCGGCAAGAGTTGAAGGCGGCCACTGCTGTTTTGGCAGGATTAAACTTGCCATCTAGCGATCCCAGGCCAGCTTCTTTCAGCCAAGTGGGCTCGATGAAGCAGCCCCAGGTTTTGATATGTGGCTACCACGGCTACGGCAATGCCGGCGACGAGGCCCTGTTGCTGGCTTTGCTGCAGCAGCTCCGGCAGTTGCCCAACCCCGTACAGCCGGTGGTGCTTTCTCCCCGCCCTGCGGAAACGGCTGCCACCTATGGGGTGATGGCCTGCCCGCGCTTCGATGGATGGGCTTTGCGGCGCTATCTGAGGCAGTCTCAAGCTTTTATCTGGGGTGGGGGCAGCCTGCTGCAGGATCGCACCAGTTGGCGCAGCCCGCTCTACTATCTGGGGTTGATGCTCTGGGCCCAGCGGCGGGGGCTGAAAACCTTGGCTTGGGCCCAGGGGATCGGCCCCTTGCAGCGGGGCTGGATCCGCGAGCTGGCCCGCCGGTCTCTAGCAGGTTGTACGGCCATCAGTGTGCGTGATGGGGTGGCCTCCCACTACCTTGAGGAGTGGGGGATCCCCCACCAGGTGGCCCCGGATCCGGTTTGGGGCCTGCCCGCCGAAACCCTGCCGGAGTGGGAAAGATGGCCTCAGCCCCGCATTGCCGTGGTCTTGCGGCAGCATCCCCAGCTCACTCCAGCGCGACTTGAGACTTTGGCGGAAGGCTTGAGGCGCCTCCAGGTCTCGACGGGGGCCTATCTCCTTTTGCTGCCCTTCCAACTGGCTCCTCCCAGATCCCCCGACCTGGGGCCAGACTACTGCTTAGCGCAACAGCTGCAACAGCGCCTGCCCGGCCACAGCCGGGTTTTGGAGATTCGGGATCCCTGTCTTTTAAAGGGGGTCTTTCGGGGGGTGAAATTGGCAATCGTTATGCGCTACCACGGCTTGGTGATGGCGGCGGCTGAGGGTTGCGCCTGCTTTGGCCTCAGCTACGATCCCAAAGTAAAAACGCTGCTCGGGGAATTGGGCATGCCCGGCTGGGATCTCGAGGCGATCCCAGAAGATCCTGAAGCCTTGTGCCAGGCTTGGCTGGCCTGCTATGCCGACGGGCCAGCCCTCAGCCCTGACCAAGTGGCTGTTTGGGTGGAGCGATCGGCCCAGCACGCCCAGTTGCTGAGGCAGCACTTGCCTTAAAGGAGAGGGGGGATCCCAAGCTCCTACCCCCTTGACCGAGACAAGGGCGGCGCAAACCCCGCTCTCTAGGGCTGGGGAGAGCATCAACTGAGAGTGTTCCCCGCTGCCAGTGTGGATTCGGGCAGCCGTTCTTGTCGGGATTCGCTCTACGCTGGGAATAGGCTCCTCCCATGAGTGCCAAGATGCAGCCCTGTACCCGCCAACAGATCCTGATCGGGATGGGCCTAACCAGCCTGATCCTGGCGCTTATTGCCGGTCTCTGGATCTGGCTGGGATCCCTCCGCGTGCCCTTCCGTTGGGATCCGCTGGCCATCGCCTGGGGAGCGGCGCTGGGGCTGGGGGTGGCGCTGCTCAGCGGCGGGGCCTACTGGCTTTGGCCAGCCTATCGCCGGGCGGCTTCCGCCTACTTGCACCTGGTGGCGGATCCCTTGCAATGGGGAGACGTCTTCTGGGTGGGGGTGCTGCCGGCCTGGAGCGAGGAATGGCTGTTTCGCGGCGTGCTGATGGGATCCCTAGTGGCCAGCCCCTTGGGGTGGACAGGCGGGATCCTCCTGAGCGGCCTCTTGTTTGGGGTTTTGCACTGGCTAGAGTGGCAGGGTTGGCCCTATGCCGTCTGGGCCAGCGCCGTGGGCATCCTCCTGGGGCTGGGCGTGTGGCTATCGGGAAACCTGTTGGTAACCATCGTCGCCCATACTTTGGTTAACTGGATTGGGGTTTGCCTCTGGAAATGTTCTGCCCTGCCAGCCGAATCCTGAAGTGCTCGACGTCGCCGCCCCCCTCTCCCTCTGGGAGAGGGGTTGGGGGTGAGGGGAAGGAGCAATGGGCAAGCCTTTGATTTTTGCATCCTTTCTGGGACTGCGGCTGGGGCCATCCTTGCTGCTCATCGGCCTAGGGGTATACGGCTACCTGCTCTGGCTGGGCCGATTTCAATCAGAGCAGCTGATCTTTTTGCCCCGCCCCGCCAGCTACCAGGATGGGGACGCCATTCTCAAGCTCACCACCGCCGATGGCCTGCAGATTTCGGCAGTCTACCTGCCCAATCCCGCAGCCACCTATACCCTCCTCTACAGCCACGGCAACGCCGAGGACTTGGGGGATATCCTGCCGCGCCTGAGGAAGCTGCAGCAGGGGGGGTTTGCCGTCTTGGCCTACGACTACCGCGGCTACGGCACCAGCGAAGGGATCCCTTCCGAGGCCGGCGCCTACAAAGACATTGAAGCGGCCTACGCTTACCTACGAGATCAGGGGATCCCGCCGGGGCGGATTTTGCTTTACGGACGCTCGGTGGGAGGTGGGCCCTCAGTTTACTTGGCAGCCCAAAAGCCGGTGGGTGGCTTGATCCTGGAATCCACCTTTGTAACCGCTTTTCGCGTCTTGACCCGCATCCCCCTGCTGCCTTTTGATCGCTTCGACAACCTCAGCCGCATTGCCCAGATCAATTGTCCGCTGCTGATTTTGCACGGCACTCAGGATCGCTTGATCCCCTTCTGGCATGCCGAAGCCCTTTACCAAGCAGCACGGGATCCCAAGCGTTTGGTGCCCATCGAGGGAGCCGATCACAACAACTTGCTCCAGGTGGCCGGGGAGCGCTACCTGCCCATCCTGCACCAATTTGTGGCCGAGCTGGTGGATCCCAACCCTTTCCTGGACAATCCGTAGATCCCAGCGGATTGGAATAGCGATAGCCTAACAGCCTGTCCTGCTGCAAAGACAGAAGTGCACAAGCGTGAGGATTTTCAAGTGACTTCTTGACCCATCAGTTCTTGCAACAGGTTCTGCGCCGTTCCCATATAGCGCAGCACATCGGGATGATGGCTCCAGAGCAGGTCGCTTTCGGGGAAAACCTCCAGCGAGAACATGCCCTGCACGGCTCGCAGATAAGGCAGCAGGACAGTGTAGCTGGCCGGGGTGAGCTGAAAGCGCAGCGCCTCGCCCAAAAGCTCCAGCATCTGCCGCACCAGTTTCCACTCCACCTTCAAAGGGGGGTACAGCATCACACAAAGGGGAAACAGCTCCTGCTGCACAGCCATCACACTGCCTTCCAGGGCACAGAGGCCCAGGTACACCTGGAACATCTCCGCATCGCGGATGCTGGAGATCCGCACTTCCAGATCCGTCAAGAGGCCGCTTTCACAGTGATAGTTCGGAAAACGCTGCGCCACCTCAGCACAGATAGACTCTGCCACACCGGTAATCAGGGGCAAGAGCTCTTGCACGGCAGCCAGGGGGGCGGAAAAGGTATCGCCTGCATGGGCGGCGGCATTCTCATACATTCTTTGTAGGGGCATGTACAGGTGGTCGTCCATGACCTTCAAGTAAGGTTGGAAGAGGCCGCGCTCCTGAGGTGACAAGGCTTGCGAGACCATTTGCCCCGTGTAGTGGAATTGCATACTTAAAAAGCCCAGCACCCGCGGATCCCGTTCACTGTAGCGGGCCCGCAGCCGTCCACAGAACGGCGCGATCTTTACCGAAAAGCGGGCCGGGGAGAGGCCCTCCCCCCAACTTTCCGCTGCCTTTTCAAATAACTCGCGGGAATCCTCGGCAATTTGCCAGGGATCGATCAAGTCCGGATCCAGCCGCTGCCTCGGGATTTCAGCAGCCAAGAGCCGCTCCGTTTTTGCCCAGGCCTGGGAGCTGGCAAAGCGCAGGGATCCCTTCACTTTGTCGGCTAATTGGGTACCTGGCAGCTCGCCCAAGGCCGCCTGCGCCCGCAACTTGTCTACATATTTTTGGGCCCACAGGGTGGCCAGGCTGTAAGGTGTAGCTGCTTCTAGGCTTTCCATCGATCCCATGACCTCAGCAGAGGAGCTAGATTCTGTTGCCTACAATACCCCTAGCATGCCGCCGTTGCAGCCTGTAAGGAAACTACAGAATGTTAAGACTGCCCACAACAATTGTTCACATTAGGAAAGGGCTTCTCACCTTGCGGGCAAGTTGGCGATGATCTTAAAATCACCTAAAATCCGCTCGGAAAAGTGGAGTTTTTGTGGCAAAATAGACAGCAGACGGATCGATGCAAGGATCCGGATCCTGACCTCACCGGACTGAACCCTTTACTGAGGAGAAAGAGCGTATGTCTCTCCGACTTGGCGATACGGCTCCCAATTTTACGCAAAAGTCCACCCACGGCGAAATCGACTTCTATTCCTGGGCCGGGGATAGCTGGGTAGTGTTGTTCTCCCACCCTGCCGACTACACGCCGGTCTGCACCACCGAGCTGGGTACTGTTGCCAAGCTGATGCCCGAATTTGAAAAGCGAGGGGTGAAGGTGCTGGCCCTCAGTGTGGACGATGTGGACTCCCACGTTGGCTGGGTGAAAGACATTGAAGAAACCCAGAACGCTACCTTGACCTACCCGATTTTGGCGGACGTTGACCGCAAGGTCTCGCAGCTCTACGGCATGTTGGATCAAACCAACCTCAACCAGGAAGGGCTGCCCTTGACGGTGCGCTCGGTATTCGTTATCGATCCCAACAAGAAGATACGCCTCATCCTCACCTATCCGGCCAGCACGGGCCGCAACTTCGACGAGCTTTTGCGGGCCATCGATGCTCTACAGTTGACGGATAAGTACAGCGTCGTCACCCCTGCCGACTGGAAAGACGGCGACGATGTCATTATCCCGCCTTCGCTGAAAGATCCGGAAGTGCTCAAAGAAAAGTTCCCGAAAGGCTACAAGGAAATTAAGCCCTACCTGCGGGTCACCCCTCAGCCCAACAAGTAAAAGTCTCGGCAATCCAACCGATTGGTGATCGGCTCGATTGGGATCCCCTCTTGGGGATCTTTTTTTGGCGGGAAACCCCGCACCCTATCCTCAGGATGGCTGTCGGGATCAGAGCCAGGGCGCTGGGGGAATGCCCTATGGGAAGATACGATAAGGGTGACAGTTCCGGCAAGCCCCGCTTCAAGGTACCAAATCACTAGGCGTGAGTCGGGAGTATGTCACATCCGACCAATCTGGATCAGATGACAGCAAGCCGAGGCTGGGCTCGCTTGGGGATCGATGTGGGCGGCACCTTTACCGATCTGGTGCTCTTGCAGGATGGCCAGATTCAGACGGCGAAGGTGCTCTCTACACCTAGCCCTGAGGAGGGGGTCTTGGCAGCGCTGGACAAGCTGGGTGCGCTCAAAGGGGGGCTCTGGGTTGACTTGTTCTGCCATGGCATGACGGTGGCCACCAACGCGCTGCTGGAGCGCAAGGGATCCCCCACCCTGTTTCTGACCACGGCGGGTTTTCGCGATGTGCTGGCCATTGGCCGTCAAAACCGCCCCTCTCTGTATGACTTGACGCAGCCCAAGCCGGAGCCGGTGGTACCCCGCCACTGTTGCCTGGAGGTGAAGGAGCGTTGCAGCGTGGACGGGGTGTTGGAGCCGCTGACCGAGGAGGAGATCCGCCGCGTGATCCAGGCGGTGGGCGAGCGGGTGCGGCAGGACGGGATCCGCGCCGTGGGGGTGGGGTTTTTGTTTTCCTTTCTCTACCCAGAGCATGAGCAGCGGCTGGGAGCCGCTTTGAAAGAGGCTTTCCCTGACTTGCACGTTTCCTTGTCTTGCGAGGTAGCGCCGGAGTTTCGGGAATACGAGCGCTTCAGCACCACCGCCCTCGATGCCTACCTCAGCCCGGCGCTGGCGGGCTACCTGCACCGCTTGGATTCAGGATGTCGAGAGAGAGGGATCCCCCAACCCTTGATCATGCAGTCTTCCGGCGGGGTGACCTCGATTGCCCAGGCGGCGGCCCACGCTTCGGTGGCTTTGCTCTCGGGGCCGGCAGGTGGGGTTTACGGGGCGGCCTATCTGGGTCGCCTGAGCGGCTACCTCCACTTGCTCAGCTTCGATATGGGGGGAACCAGCACCGATGTAGCCCTCATCCAAGATGGGATCCCTCAGGTCAGCCCGTCAGCGGTGGTGTGCGGCCTGCCGGTGCAGCAGCCCCAAATCGATATCCACACCGTCAGCGCCGGCGGCGGATCCCTGGCCTCTTTGTTGCCGGGCGGTGGGCTGCAGGTGGGGCCGGAGAGTGCCGGCTCCAACCCCGGGCCGGCCGGCTACGGCCGAGGGGGAACGGCTCCCACGGTGACCGATGCCAACCTCTGGCTGGGGTACTTGCCGGACGGCGGTCGGTTGGGCGACTCCGTCCAGTTGCGGCGGGAGCTGGCGGAACAAGCCATAGCCACGCTGGCGGATCCCTTGGGCTTGAGCTTGCAGGAAACTGCCGTTGGCATTCGCACCCTGGCCAACGCTGCCATGTCACGGGCCTTGCGGGTGATCAGCGTGGAGCGGGGCTGGGATCCTGCCGATTTTGCCCTGCTGGCCTTTGGTGGAGCTGGGCCCATGCATGCCTGTGCTCTGGCGGAAGAGCTGGGCATCCGCAAGATCTTGATCCCGGCTGCCTGTGGCGTGCTCTCGGCACTGGGCATGGCTTTGGCCGATCTGCGGCGGGACTACCGGCGGGCCATCCTACAACCCTTGCAGCGGCTGGCGTCGGATTCAGGGGGATCCCTGCTAGCCCAGTGGGCAGAACCCCTGATCCGCCAGGCCCAAGCCGACTTACAAGAGCCGGCGCTGCACTTTAGCTTGGACTTGCGCTATCGCGGCCAGTCTTTCGAGCTGGAGATCCCGGTGCACCTGTCAGAGCCGATTGCTCGCCTGGAACAACAGTTTCACCAGGCCCACCGGCAGCGCTATGGCTGGCAGGATTCGGCCCAGCCGGTGGAGGCGATCCAGTTGCGTCTGCGGGCGGTGCAGGCTCTGCCCACCGTGCCTCTGACTGCACCTTGCCCTTTGCCAGGGGATCCCCTCAAGGGGCGGCGAGAGGCCTGGATGGGCGGCCAGATGCGGTCAGTGCCGGTCTACGATCGGCAGCGCATGGGTGTGGGGTTTCAACTACGCGGGCCGGCGATCGTCGAGATGCCGGAGGCAACTGCGGTAATCGACGCCGGTTGGACGGCTGCCATTGACGCCGTGGGAACCTTGGTCTTGAGCTGCGGATGAACTCATCTCTCACGTTGGGAGAGAGGTGAGGGCTGGCTGGGAAAGGGCGGACGATGGGAATCGAACCCACGAATGGAGGATCCACAATCCTCTGCCTTAACCGCTTGGCTACGCCCGCCAGGATTTCGGGTATCTAGCTTAGCATGGGAAAAACGGGACTGAGCTACAAAGTCGAAGCACCCCAAAATGCTACCCAAAGCCGATTTACTGCAAGGGGCAGAGTATCGAGAAACCCTGGCACGGGTCTTGGATTGGGGAGACCAAGCCCTCAAAACCTGGCAAGTGGTCTGGAGCGACTTCCTTTCCCCACCCGAACTAGCCGAGGTGCAAGCTCGGCTGCGCAACTTGACCGAACTCCAAGTGTGGGCTTGGGGAGGGTACCCCCAGGCAGAGCGCCAACGCTTGGCCCTGGCTCGCTCTGAAGTGAGTCTGGAGGTCGGGGATCCAAAGCCCGATCAAGAAGGGATCCCCTTGGCCGCCCTGCAGATTCAAGGCAACTTCCTGTTCGACCCGGCCACCCACCGGGATTTTCTGGGAGCCTTGTTGGCAGCCGGCATCGCCCGCGAGAAGGTGGGAGACATCCTCGTGTTGGGAGACTCAGGTGCCCAGGCCATTGTGGTGCCCGAACTGGTGGACTATCTCAGCCTCAACCTGACTCAGGTGCGCACGGTGCCTGTCAAAGTGAGCCGGATCCCTCTGAGCCAGTTGAAAGTTCAACCCCCCCGCGTCAAATCCATCACCAGCGTGGAAGCCTCTTTGCGCTTGGATGCAGTGGCCTCAGCCGGGTTCGGCATCTCCCGCAGCAAGATGGTGGAAGAAATCCAACGGGGGGAAGTGCGGGTCAATTGGAAGCCCATTACCCAAGCCAGCTACACCGTTGGCCCTCAGGATTGGATCGCCATTCGTGGCCGCGGCCGGCTGCAAATTGAAGAGGTAGCCGAAACAAAGAAAGGCCGCTTTCGAGTCCAAATGAAGCGGTATCTCTAGGTTTTTTCTGGCCTGAGCTTGGGCAGATCCTTAGCTACAGGAAAATGCTCTATAAAAAAGAGAAAAAAGCCCAAGGATAAAGCAAATACTCTAAGTAAAACAACTTCCAGATCAGTTGATAATAACCAACGATCGCATCTCGGCGACTGAGATCGAGGTGGACACCATAGCCTAAGAGGATCCCCAGCCCTAACAAATGACCCATCAACAGCCAGAGGCCGTTGCCCGCGAGGGGCAAGGAGATCCCCACCCCGATAAACCCCAGATAGCAAAAGGCCAAAATGGTGATACAAAACCTTGAAATCCGCTCTGGCCCAAAGCGCAATGAGAAGGTGGCAATGGCAAACTGGCGATCCCCCTCCATGTCGGGAATATCTTTAAAAAGGGCGATCACCAAGCCGAAAATCGACATAAATCCCGTTAGCCAAACAATCGGAGCAGAAAGCTCGACCCTTCCTTGCATCACCTGCTGAAAATGGCTGTAAAGGCCCAAATTGACGATCAAACCGCGCACGCTGTAAATGCAAGCCGAGGCCGCCAGCGGAAACCGCTTCAAACGCAAGGGGGGCAACGAATAGGCTGTGCCGATCCCATTGCTCAACAGCACCGTCAGCAACAGGTAAGGGATCCCAGCCGCGGCCAGCAGGAGGGACGCCGCCCCACAAGCCACGACGATCCCCAGCCCCTGTCGCCAACTCAGGCATCCGGCAGCCAAGGGCAAATGGGGTTTGTTGACGCGATCGATTTCCACATCCGTCAGTTGATTCAAGCCGACGATGTAGACGTTGGCCGCCAAACAGGCCGCCCAAGCCAAGCCCAATTGGGGCAGCGCCGAGAGAACCGGTTGCAGGGATCCGGCAGCCACGAACCCCGCCAACAGGTAGAGGCCCAGCACGCTGGCGCTGGTGCCATAGACGGTGTGAGGCCGAGCAAAACGCCAGAGAACTTGTGGACGCAACATTCAAAAAAGCTAGGGAGAATCTTTCAAGAAAGAAGCCAAAGCTGCCCAGCGGGGATCCACCGCCGGCGCGGGAGATTCCACCCCAATGCCCGGACAATCGGGACGGCAGGGCAACTGGCGGGGCATCTGCAGATGTAGGTGCTGGTACATCCAGTCTTCGACATCCAGCTCACCATTGCAGGGCAGGCTCTCCAGCAGATCTGCTTCGTCTTGCAATTCCAGCTCCAAGGGCAGAGGCTCGGAACTGGGCTCCCGGATCAGGATGATCTCCTCAACTGCCAGATGCAGCCGGTGGTTAAACTGCTGTAGGCAACGGTGACAGGTGAGAGTCACAATGGTGTGGGCTTCGGCACTGACCTCGAGAAAGTGGCCCCGATGGCTGACTTCTAGGGATCCCTCGACAGGGGTCAAGCTCTCAAAGCCCGCAAAAAATTGCTTGAACTGCAACGCCTGGGTCTGACCTGGCATCTGCCGCAGATCGGATAGACGAATGGGCCTTAACATCGCGCCCCCTCCTTCGCACGTTTTGGGTAGCAGAGATCCCTGTTGTCAGGGTAGCAAGAGAGCTCAACGGGTCGCGGCCCAAATTTTCAGGACGAGGAAGCCAGTCGGATCACCAGGCGACGGTCGGGCTCTTTACCACGGCTGAAGGTTTCCAAATCGGCGTAGGCAGGGTCTTTCAGCAGCGTGTGGATCTGCCGCCGCTCAGCAGCCGAGAGATCTGGAAACTCGTATTCGCGGCCACCGGCTCTCACCTTTTCCACAGCAGCAGCCACCAAAGCCTTCAGCTCCTGCAAACGCCGCTGACGATAGCCGTCCAGATCCAAAATATAGGGCTGCTGCTGGTCTTCCGGCAGGTTGAGGTTGAGAAGGGTGTTGGCCAGGTATTGCAACGCATCCAGCACCACAGGAGAGCGCTCTTCCTCCAGACCGGCCTCTCTGGAAGACGGCAAGGGCGATGCAGACACCTTGGAGAGCAGGAGTTGCTTCTGATCCGAAGTCAAAGAAGCCGCCTCGATTTCCAACACCTCACCCACCACCCGCACCTCCGCCGCGATCCCCATGGCCATCAGCACCTGCTGCAACCACTGCTTGGCTCGCTCTTGGTTGGCCACAAAGGTGGACTTGCTGGGGGAGTCAGATTTCTTAGCGGCAGATCCCGTAGAAGACTTAGGGCGGCTCATCTTGGGCAGCTTCCAACGTTGAAAGTGAGCTATCAACACTCAACAAGTCCACCCCAGCAGCTAGGCTTCCCTAGGGCTCAAAGGGCAGGGATTCACGGCCTTCCTTGGCTGCCCTGGGCTTGCTCGATTTCTCCACTTCCTTGGCCTCCACCGCTATTGTCTGGGCAGCCCGACGGCGCTCCTCTTCCACCAACTGCTGCAAGTTCTCCGGCAATGGCTCCCGCGAGAGCAAGAAAGTCTGCACCGTTTGGAAGATGTTGGAGACGAGGATGTAGAGCAAGACCCCCGCCGGCAACGGGAAAAACAGGAACATCGCCGAGAACAGCACCGGGGTAACACGAGCCATGGAACTCTGGCTGGGATCCTCTTTGCCCATATCCTGTCCGGCGTTCGTCAGGTACTGGTTCAGGTAAATGGACACCCCAAAGATGACGATCATGGCAATGATGTCCCAGTGGATGGTGCCATCCGGGTCAAAGGCTCCCACACGGCCCAACTTGTCGATGAACAGGAAACCGGTATCCGAGGCCAAACCGGGAATCGACACTTGCACAGTCACGTCCCCCGGCTGCAGGGCCAGCAAGGTGCCGTCTGGCTGGATCTGGGCGCGATCTTCCCCTTTGGTGATCTTCCAGGTGGGCTGCAACAGGTTGGGATCCCCACCTGCTTCTGTCACCAACTGCTCAAAGGGCTTGCCCCCCGGCCCCTGCAGCAAAAATTGCACCTCTTCCCCGACGGCGATCTTGGTACCCTTAGGCACCACCAGCACCACCGGCTTATGGAGAGAATCGGTCACAAAAATGTTCTTGCTGGGGCTAACGTAGGGAGCGGGCACCACCTCAGCCGCCACCTCCGCCGGCAGGATCTGCAAGTTGACGTCGTAGGTCACCGCCGCAAAGGGGGATCCCCGCAGGGTGGCAAACAGGGCAAACAGCACCGGCATTTGAATGAGCAGCGGCAGGCAGCCCCCCAAGGGATTGGCCCCCAGCTCGCTGTACAGCTTGGCCTGGGCTTCGCGCAGCTTTTGCGGATCGTCCCGATACTGCTCCTGGATTTCTCGCATCCGCCGCTGCATGACAGGGTTGATCACCTTCATGCGTCGCATGTTGCGGATGGATCCGACATTGAGCGGGTAGAGAGCAAAGCGGATCACCAACGTCAGGAAGATAATGGCCAGTCCATAGCTGGGCACGATCCCATAGAAAAAGTCCAGGATCGGCAGCATGACGTTGTTGGAGAGGAATCCGACTCCGAAGTCCATGAGGGGGTGCTGGCGAATGTCCGTAACCTATTGTAATGGCTTCCGTCCGGTTGACGAGGACGTTTTCCCGGGCTTTCCGCTAGAGCAGGGTTGACAAACCCACGCACAATCTGAACTGGGGATCCCAAGGCCACCCAAGAGCTCCTCATCGGCAGTTGCCTAGCGGTGCTTTTTTCTCCTATGATGGAAAACGCTTAATCCTCGGTAGCTCAGCGGTAGAGCGGTCGGCTGTTAACCGATTGGTCGCAAGTTCGAATCTTGCCCGGGGAGTGTGTCCGCAATTGATCGAAAAGCTGGATCGGGATCCCGCATGCTTGGGGGCGAAGGCCAAGTCTTCGGTCTTATCGAGGATGGGGCACCTCCCGATGGGGGGAGAAGGGATGTGAAGGCCGGCTGAGGAGCCTGCCTCGCCGGTTGGCTGCTCCCGGCAAAGCGTCCCTCTATCTTTTGCGGCAGGGAGTATGTCAAAATACCCTCTGGCTGTCTATTCCCACTTTGAGGGTGCCTGCTGTGATCGACCTGTCGCGGATCCCTGCCCAACCGAAGCCCGGCCTGCTCAACATTTTGATTGAGATCCCCGGCGGCAGCAAAAACAAGTATGAGTTCGACAAAGACATGGGGGCGATGGCGCTGGATCGGGTGCTCTACTCCTCGGTGCAGTATCCTTACGATTACGGCTTTGTGCCCAACACGCTGGCCGGAGATGGGGATCCCTTGGATGGCTTGGTGATTATGGATCAGCCCACCTTCCCCGGCTGTGTGGTCACGGTGCGCCCGTTGGGCATGCTGCAGATGATCGACGGCGGGGATCCGGATGAGAAGTTGCTGTGTGTGCCCGCTAAGGATCCCCGCTACGCTTCGGTAACCAAGCTGGAGGACATTGCCCAGCACCGCCTGGATGAGATTGCGGAGTTTTTTGCCACCTACAAGCGCCTGGAAAAGAAGGAAACCCAAATCTTGGGCTGGAAAGGCTTGGCCGAAGCCGAGGCGATCATTGCCAGTAGCATTGCCGCCTACAAACAGCCCAAGTAGGCACCTTCAAGAGCTGCCAACCGAAAAAGCTTCCTGGCGATGCTGTAGCAGTCGCTCTGGGGTGAGAGGGCCTTCGATGTGCTGCCAAGGCAGAGGATCCACTGGATCCCAGTCGCTGTGCACGCAGTAGTCCAAGGGCGGCAGTTGTCCCTTGAGCTCTTTGAAGGCGCGGCGGAAGCTGCCCAGAGACTCGCCCCACTGCCGCGCCAACTGCAAGACTCGGGCCACCCGCCGATCCCCCCGCGAGATGAGGGCTTGGATCACCGACCAACTGTAGCTTTCGGGACGGAACTCCACGCCCAGGGGACGCAGATGTTTTTGATACCACTGCAGCTTTTTCTCGGCCTGGGGATCCACCCCCTGCCACTGGAAGGGGGTGTGGGCCTTGGGCACAAAGGTGCTACAGCCCAAAGTCAAGCGCAGGCGGGGAGCCACCTTCTTGAGCTCCTTGAAAAGAGCAACCGTCGCTTCCAGGTCGGCCTGGGTTTCCGCCGGGATCCCCACCATGCCGTAGAACTTGATCCCCTTCAGGCCGCCGGCCTGGGCGTGGGCGGCCGCCGCCAAGATTTCTTCATTGGTCAGCTTCTTGTTGACGATCCGGCGCAGCCGTTCTGAGCCGCTTTCAATGGCCACGGTAATGGACTGGCTGCCGCGGCGGGAAAGCACTTGCGCCAAGCGAGGCGTGACCGTGCCCGTGCGCACCGAGGCCAGGCTAAGGCGCACCTGCTCAAAGCGATCCTGCGCCAGGTACTCCAGCAACTCCTCAAACTGGGGGTGCTGGGTTACCGAAGCCCCCAAAAGGCCAATCCGCTGGGTAACCTGCAACCCCCGCTCCACCGCCGGGATCAGATGCCCTTCTACGTCGGCCGCCCGGAAAGGCAAAGTTAGGTAGCTGGCTAGGCAAAAGCGGCACATCTCGGGGCAACTGCGCACCACCTCCACCATGTAGATGCTCTCCCAGGCCGCTTTGGGGGTAACCACGGTGGACACCGAGAGGGTGTTGCCGCGGAAGGTGTGCTTGCGGATGGAGCTGGGGATCCCGTCCCGCTTGGGAATGACCTTTTCCACCGGGCCGTCGGGGCCGCGGTAGTGGACTTCGTAGAGGCTGGGCACGTAGATCCCCGGCACCTGAGCCAGCGCCTGCAGCTTTTCGGCCCGGGATCCCTGCCGCACCTGCTGATAGGTCTGGATCATCTGCTCCACCAGGCCTTCCCCGTCTCCCAGCAGGATCAAGTCAAAGAACGCAGCAAAGGGCTCAGGGTTGGCCGTCAACACCGGGCCGCCGCCAAAAACCAAGGGATGCGCTTCTTCCCGCGCCTCGGCCTGGAGGGGGATCCCCTGTCGTTCCAACAGATCCAGGATATGGACGTAGTCCAGCTCCCAAGACAGGGAAAAACCCACCAGCTCCGGATCCCGCGGCAGCGGCTCGGCCAGGTCGGTAAACAGGCGGGCAACCGCCACCTCGCGGCGGCTGGCCAGCAGGCTCCAGATGACCTGGTAGCCGAGGCTGGTGATCCCTACCGAGTAGGTGTTGGGAAAGGCGTAGATGACCCGCACCGCGTCAGGCGCAGGTGTGGCCGGGGTGAAGAGAAGCTGTTCCAGAGCCAATTCCGAGGTGGCCAAGGCAGTCTAAGAAAGGGGGATGGGCGGCAAGGGCCTACTTTCCCAGCTTAATCGGGGTTTTGTCAGGCTGCGTCCAGGGCCAGCAGGGACGGCCAGATCGTCCAGAATGGAAGGGATCCCGACCCGCTCCTACCTGGATGGCTTCCCCCCTCAACCAACGCATCCGCCGCTTCTACGATGCTTCCTCCGGCCTGTGGGAGCAGGTGTGGGGGGAGCACATGCACCACGGCTACTATGAGCCGGGCCAGACCGGCAAGGATCGCCGCCAAGCCCAGATCGATCTCATGGAGCGAGTGATTCAATGGGGCCAGATCGGGGATCCTAAACCCCCTCAGCACATCCTCGATCTCGGCTGTGGCATTGGAGGGAGCAGCCTGGAGCTGGCGCGGCGCTTTGGCGCCGAGGTAACAGGCATTACCCTCAGCCCTGTCCAGGCCCGACGGGCCACGCAGCGGGCCCAGGAGGCCAGTCTGAGCCACAGGGTGCGCTTTTGGGTGGCCGATGCCCTGGAAATGCCCTTTGCCGACCACACCTTCGATCTGGTCTGGGCTCTGGAAAGCGGCGAGCACATGCCAGATAAGCGGCGGTTTCTGGCCGAGGGCTGGCGGGTCTTGCAGCCGGGCGGGCAGATGATGGTGGTGACCTGGTGCCACCGCGAGGGATCCCTGAGCCGCCAGGATCAGCGGCTTTTGCAGCAGATCTACGACGTGTACTGCCTGCCCTATGTCATCAGCTTGTCGGAGTATGAAGCACTGGCCCAAGAGGTGGGGTTCGAGCAGTTGCGCACCGCCGACTGGTCGGAGCGGGTGGCCCCCTTTTGGGATGAGGTAATTGCCTCGGCTCGCGATTGGCGGTGGATCCCGGCTTTGGTGCGCAGCGGCTGGGTCACCGTTCGTGGGGCGCTGGGGCTGGGCCTGATGCGGCGGGCCTATGCCACCGGCTTGCTGCGCTTTGGCTTGCTGAGCGGCTTCAAGCCTGCAAGTTAGGGATCCCATACCCCCCTCTCCCAAGGGAGAGGGGCTGGGGGTGAGGGCAGCAGCGCTGGCCACGTAAGCGACAGGGAAAGTGGGCTCAAAAGTCCTGCTGGGGTGGCGTTGCGCCAGCAAGTTCTAGGTACTTCTGCTTCACCGCCTGAATATCCTGCCACATCAACCACTTGGGGCTGCCGGGGGTGCGGTCAGGGTTGCGCAGCAAGTAGGCGGGGTGGAAGATGGGCATGCACCAGCGCCCCTGCCACTGGATCCACTCGCCGCGGATCTTGGTAATGCCCCGCTTATCCCCCAAAAGGGAGCGCACCGAAGTGGCCCCCGTCAACAAAATGATCCAGGGATCCACCAGGCGAATCTGCTCCAAGAGATAGGGTCGGCAGGCGTCCATCTCCGCCTGGGTGGGTACGCGGTTGTTGGGGGGGCGGCACTTGACCACATTGCAGATGTAAGTATCCCGCTCGGGATCGAGCCCCACCGAGGCCAGGATCTTGTCCAGCAACTGGCCGGACTTACCTACAAAGGGCAGGCCTTGCAGATCTTCGTTTTCCCCCGGCCCCTCGCCAACAATCACGATCTTGGCTTTAGGGTTACCTCGGTGCACCACCACATGGGTACGGTTGGCCGCCAACTCACAGCGCTGGCAGACTCGGCAGTGCTGCTCCAGTTGTTCTAGATCCCGATAGGTGCCGGGGGGAATGGGCACCTGAGCCGAGAGCGGGATCTGATCCAGTTGGGGAAGCGTCTCCGTTGCAGAGGCAGGTGGCTCTAGGGGATCGTCAAATAGGCTGGGCTGAAGCTCCGAGGGTCTTTTCTTGGCAGCCATTGCAAGGTGAGGGATCCTTGTGCAGCGATCTTCGGCCGCTCCTCTGCCCTTGTCAAGCTTGGAGTCTCTTTCCCCAAAAGGGCAGCCTTTACGTCTTGTTAAACTGAGGGAGCAAAAGATGGCGGCATCTAGCCTGCCCTTTCCCTCTTTTGAGTGCTCTCGGCCTACTATGCTGCTTTTATCCAAAGAACTGCCCAACCTCGACTACCGCCCCACCCTGCAGCGCTTCGGCGAGGATTGGCGGGATCCCCTTTCAACTCTCTTGGGGTGGGGGCGGGCTGCCGGCGCCGATCTGGTGGAGATCTTCCTGGAGCGGGCTAACTCCATCAGTTGCCTGGCAGAAGACGACACCCTCACCAGCATCACCCCTCGACTTTCCACCGGCGCGGGGGTGCGGGTGTTTCGCGGCCTGGCCGACTGCTACGTCAGCACCAACGATCTCTCCTTTGCCGGCCTCAAAGCTGCTCTAGAAAAAGGCCTGCTCTTGATGGGCCTCACCCCCCCTGGCCCTGCTGCTTTGGTCTGCACCGTCAACCTAGGGCTGCTCCAGGACTACGCCGAGCGCCGCGGTAAAGACGGCTGGCTCAAGGAATGCAGCTCCCTTGCCGAGATGGGGGAGATCCTGCTGCGGGCCAACGCAGAGCTGAAGCGGCAAGCTCACCATGTTCAGTCCCGCCGCACCAACTACTTCCGTGACTGGCAGGAGATCCTGGTGGCCTGCAGCGACGGCACCTTTGTGCGCGACATCCGCCTTACCCAGTCGGTTAGTTCTACCCTGCTCTGTGCCGATGGGGATCATCGCGCTTCCGTTAGCCAGCGCGCAGGGGGCACCAGGGATCCCGACTTTTTGCGCCGCTGGGATCTCGTAGCCCACAGCCAGGAGCTGGCAGAAGCCGCCGGCCAGATGCTCTATGCCGACTATGTGGAATCGGGCACCTACCCGATTGTAATGTCCAACGCCTTTGGCGGCGTCATCTTCCACGAGGCCTGTGGGCATCTCTTGGAAACGACCCAGATCGAGCGCAAAACCACTCCCTTTGCCGACAAAAAAGGCCAGAAAATTGCCCACAAAAACCTCACCGCCTGGGACGAGGGGCTTTCCGAGGGGGCCTTTGGCAGCCTGGACGTGGACGACGAGGGCATGCCCGTCCAGCGCACCCTGCTCATTGAAAAGGGCATTTTGAAAAACTTCCTGGCCGATCGGGCCGGCTCCATGCGCACCGGCCATCCCCGCACCGGCAGTGGTCGCCGGCAAAACTACACCTTTGCCCCTGCCAGCCGCATGCGCAACACCTACATCGCCCCCGGCGACGCCGAACTGGACGACCTGTTTGCCTCTATTGACAAAGGCATCTACTGCAAGCGCATGGGGGGCGGCAGTGTCGGCCCCACTGGCCAATTTAACTTTGCCGTGGAAGAAGCCTATCTCATCCAAAATGGCAAAATCACCAAGCCTCTCAAGGGAGCCACGCTGATTGGAGAAGCCAAGGATATCTTGACCAAGATCTCCATGTGCTCCAAGGATCTCCGCCTGGCGCCTGGCTTCTGCGGTTCTGTCAGCGGCAGCATCTACGTTACTGTGGGTCAGCCCCACATCAAGGTGGACTCTATCACCGTGGGCGGGCGCTAGTTTCAGGGATCCCCCATGGCCTACGACAACATCTGCAAGTACCTGGCGGAGCGCTTTCCGGAGCAGTTTGCCCGTTGGCTGATGGGAGAGGTAGCTCTGCCGGTACAGCTTCTGCCCACAGAACTGTCGGAGGAGCCCATGCGAGCCGATTCGGTCATTCTGCTAGGGCTACAGCAGGGCATTTTGCATCTGGAATTTCAAACAGATCCGGATCCTGAAATCCCCTTTCGCATGGCCGACTATCGGCTCCGCCTCTATCGGAAATATCCCCAGCTATCGGTGCGGCAGGTGGTCATTTATCTTCGCAAAACGCGCTCGCAGCGGGTCTTCCAAACCTCTTTTCGCCTAGAAAGGCTAAGCCATGAGTTTGAGGTCGTTCGCCTCTGGGAGTGTAACTTGCCAGCCAGGGTCGATTGGCCAGCCCTGCTGCCTTTTCGAGTCTTGAGCCAGGTGGAGGATCCTGGAGAAACCTTACGAGAAGTCGTTGCTGAGCTGGAGCGCTTGCCAGAGTCCAGCGAGCAGCGGGAATTGGCAGCGGCAACAGCCGTTTTGGCAGGACTAGCATTGGATCGGGGCTTGATTCGGCAAATCATGAGGTCCTTGGATATGAGGGAATCGGTGATCTACCAGGAATGGCGGGCAGAAGCTCTGCGGGAGGGGTTGGAAGCAGGGCGCAAAGAAGGCTTGCAACTGGGCTTACAACAGGGTTTGCAACACGGGGAAGCAACACTGGTTTTGCGGCTTTTGCGGCGGAAGCTGGGATCCCTTGACCCGGCCTTGGAAAACCAGATTTGGGCCTTGCCGCCGTCGCAACTGGAAGCGCTGGGGGAAGCTTTGTTGGATTTCCACAGCGTGGAGGACTTGACCGCCTGGCTGGCCCGTCGGTAGGGAAGGAGTAGCGATGTTGCAAGTTGAGGCCTTGGCCGAACAGGCGCAAAGCTGTGCCAAACGTTTGGGGATCCCCCAGTTTGATCTCTACGGAGCCGAGGTGGACGAGACCAGCGTGCAGGTGGAGCAGGGGGAGCCCCGTCAGGTAAAAGCCTCTCACCGCTGCAGTGTGACGGTGCGGGCCTGGAACGACCAGGGCCAGGTGGGGGTGACTTCCACCACCGCTGTGGACGAGGCAGGGCTGGAACTGGCTCTGCAGACGGCCTTTGAAGCCAGCCACTTCGGCGTGCGGGAACACGCACCCCAATTGAGTCCAGAAGCGAAGCTGCCCATTCTCCAGCCCTGTAACGCCAAAAGGCCGCTGGCGCTGGCCAGCGAGCTTCTGGAGCAACTGCTGGCCGCTGAGAAGGCTTTACTGGGATCCCATCCCGCCATCCAGGGGGTACCCTACAACGGCCTGGCCCAGCGGCAGATCGACCGCTTTTACCTCAACAGCGACCAGGCTCTGCGGCAGGAGGGCCACACCCTGACCTCGGTCTTTCTCTACGGCAAGGCAGAACAGGAGGGTCGCAAACCCCGCAGCGCCGGCGCTATGCGGGTAGCCCGCAGCCTGGAGGAGTTGGATATCCAGGGCTGCGTCAAGGAAGCAGCCGAGAAACTCATCAGCCACCTGGAGTACGAGCGGATCCCTTCGGGGAAATACACAGTGGTTTTTTCCGGGGAAGCTTTTTTAAGCCTCTTGGGCGCTTTCTCCAATCTCTTCAACGCCCAAAACATCCTGGACAACCAAAGCCTGTCCACTCCCGACTCACTGGGCAAGCAGATTGCCTCGCCGCTGCTCTCGGTGTGTGATGACGCCTTGCACCCTACCAACGTGAGCGCAATTAGCTTCGACGGTGAAGGCACTCCCACCCGCCGCGTTCCCCTCATCACCAATGGAGTTCTGACCCACTTTTTGCACAGCGCCGGCACCGCCAAACGCCTGGGGGCCCAGCCCACGGGACATGCCAATATCGGCGCTAAGGTGACGGTGGCGGCCCACTACTACCACGTCTTTGCCGGGGCTCCACCAGAGAGCACCTACGACCTGGCTACGGCTGAGAATGTGGTCTGGATTGACGAGCTGCAGGCTCTCCATGCCGGAGTCAAGCCTCTGCAGGGATCCTTTTCCCTGCCCTTTCAGGGCTGGTGGGTGCGCCAGGGAGAGCGCATCAGTATCGAGGCGGCAACGGTAGCGGGGGATTTTCTAGGACTCTTGCAGTCGATTTTCTACGTCGAGCCGGAGCCCCAAATCACCCCTGCTGGTTTGTGTCCTCGCATTTGGGTAGCCGATCTCTCCATCACCGGGCAGTAGCACCATGAAACTCACCCGCATCGACCTCAACAGTTGGCTAATCCATACCCAGACCCAGACTTTTCTGCTGGATCCGTGGCTGGTGGATCCCTTGGTGTTCTTTGGCCTGCCCTGGTTCATCCGCCTGGAGCACCGCCAGGTGCCGCCCTTCACACCAGAAACCCTGCCCAAACTCGACGCCATCCTCCTCAGCCAGGGCCAGCCGGATCATTGCCACCCCCCCACCCTGCAGCGGCTGAACCGGCAGATCCCGGTTTTCGCTTCTCCAACAGCCGCCCGCGTGGCACGGAGCCTTGGCTTTAAGAGGGTGCAGGCCCTGGATCCCTGGCAGTCAGTGCAGTGGGGAGATCTGCGCATCACAGCGGTTCCGGGAGCACCTCTAGGGCCGGTGCGGGAGCTGGGCTTTTTGCTGGAGGAGCTGCCGACCCAGACGCGGCTTTACTACGAGCCCCACCTCTCCCAACCGGATATCCGCCCGCGGCTGCAGCAGGAGTTTGCCCCCATCCACACCCTGCTGATCCCGGTGGTGGGGCAGATCTTTCCCCTCTTGGGCGAGGTGATCATGGGGCCGGAGCGGGCCCTGCAGGTGGTGGCCGCCCTGCGCCCACAGCAGGTGATTCCCACCGCTCTGGGAGAGGTAGATTACCACGGCTGGTTTGCCGCCCAGATCCGCCCTCTGGGGAGCCTAGAGGAGTTCCGGGAAAAGCTGGGATCCCTGAACGCCGCCACTGGCCAATCCATCCGGCTGTGCTGTCCTGCCCCGGGAGAGACGGTATCCCTTCCTGCTGAGGTCAGAGCATGAGCCACCCTTCTCAGGCCAGCCTCGACCTGGTGGCCATCCTGCGGGCCGATTACGCCCGCTTTCCTCGGGATCAAACCTACTCCCTCTACGATCCCCAGGTCTATTTCCGGGATCCCCTCAACGAGTTTCGCGGCCTGGATCGCTACCGGGCCATGATTGCTAGCCTAGAGCGCTGGCTGCAGGATATCCATCTTGAGCTGCACGACATCCACCAGAGCGGCAGCCACATCCGCAGCGAGTGGACGCTGAGGGGATCCCTGTCTTTTTTGCCCTGGCGTCCCCGCCTGTGCATCCCCGGCTGGACAGAGATGCGGCTTAACCCCGCAGGTCTCATCGAATCCCACATCGACCACTGGCGCTGCTCCCGCTGGAAGGTGATGCGGCAAATGTTTCGGCCTGGGGATGCCAAAGGATCCTCTTAGTGACCGCCATCCTTTGCTAGGATCACAAAGCTGACTTTTTAGCTCTGCTGGAAAGTCATTAATCTGTGCGCTGGAGAGATGGCCGAGTGGTCGAAGGCGCAGCACTGGAAATGCTGTGTGGGGCAACTCACCGTGGGTTCGAATCCCACTCTCTCCGTTATCAGGTAGTCCACTGGTATCCACCCAAGTCCAGAAAGTTCTTATCTGGTGAGGCTTCTGGGCTTTTTGGTGTCCAGGGAAGTCTGGCCAAGTCCACTGAGATCCAGGCTACAGTGGGACACGGCAAGCGGGGTCGGGCATGGACCTAACGGAGTTGGCCATCAGAAGTGCCAAGCCCAGTTCGAGCTCTGCACAACCAATGCCACTGATCCAAACCTCATTGTCAGCTTCATCGGACGGATCCCTGATTCAATGTAGTCAATTTCTTCTCTTCTTGGATTAGCCAACATTTAGCGTAAAGTTTAGCTCTACGAATTAGTTAATGTATAGTTCGGGTTACCTTCCTCTCGTCAGTCTTTCAATCAGAACATCTATTGATCCGACGCAATGATGGTTTGCTGGAATGGAGTAATACTTTTCTTCTGCTCCACGAATTTTAGGGTTAACGATTGGAAACTCTCCATCTTGCAAGGCATTAAAAAATTCAGTGTCGAGCGCTACCGTACGTAACAAGTCGTTCCGAGGCAAGTGATGCACTAACCAAACCTCATGTTCTCCTTCTCTTTTTCTTTGAGCATTTTGAACCTTGTCAGGTCTAATCCACAGAGGCTGATGTTCGTCGACCGAGGTTGTCAATGGCCCAGTAATTTCAAGGTACACGTTTGTTCCAACGACAAAGATATCTGGATCACCTTTCTCGTGACCATGCTGTGTTGCGTTCCCAGGTAGGTACTCTGACTGGCCTGTCCCTAAACCTCTAAATTCAACTTGAATTCTGCCATCAGACATAGACTCCAGAAGCTTTGCAACCTTATGCTCTCGCTTTGCAGACTCCTCCCAGGAATGTTTGTACTTATCTTTCCAATAGTTGAAGTCAGGCACGTTGTACTCACCTCATTTTCTTAACTCTGATAAAGCCCAAAGGCTTTTTTCCCAGATAGAGTATCATCCATGAACACCCCTGGAATCTGTCCAGCAGCTCAATCACTTCTGAAGGCTTTGAAGTAGGATTACACTGGGGTTGGTCAAAAGGCTAGCAGCTAGGCTTTCTGCAAACAGTGGCATAGCTACACTTGTGTCCCTGAAAAAGAGAAAGTCAGTAATTCTAGTTCTAGATCAGCTCGCTGACCGGGAAGCGATCCAGCATCTTTTGGGCTTCGCGGGCATTTTCCCGCAACTCTGACGGCAGATGGGGGACATAGGGGATCTGAGAAAGCAAATCCAACGTGCGACGGATCAGGCGCACCAAGTCGCCGGCATCCAGGTTGGTACTGGCCTCTAAGGTTTTCCAAGGAGTCCCTTGCGCCCAGTGTTCCACGATCCCGGCCAAGCTGGGCTCAAACCCAATCGGCACATGAAACACCTGGTGTTGCCGCTGGCTGCGGAACAGTTGCCGCCGCAGGCCCCGTAACCCATGCAACACATCCTCCACCAGCCCCGAGGTGCGCAGCCGGCTGTAGGTACCTGAACGGGGAGGCTCTGAAACCAAGGCAGCCACAACTCCGGCCAGATGATGAGGAGCACAGCCTTGACATTCCCCAGAGAGCAGAGCCAGCGCCAGCCAGAGCTCGTTATCCCCTCGCAGAGCGGCCACCACCTCTCCGCTGGCGGTAGGTTGATACTCCCGCAGACAGTCGAACTCCTGCAACACCCCCACCAAGGCCATAAATTGCTGCCAGCGCAACTCCTGCACCGAATCGCTTTGCCGCTCCAGATGCTCAAGGCGCTTGAGCAAGCGCTGCCGTTTTTCTCGTAGGCCCAGCAGTTTTTTCCCCACTTGGTGGGCGGGATTCTCTCGGATTTGAGCTTCCAGGGCGCGGATCTTTTCCTCTTGGGCTTGGATGTGGGGAAAAGCCAACAGGCGCAGGGTGGGATCCGGCTCGGCTTCTCGCTGTTTGAGTAGGTAGCGCAAGATGCGCCGTTCTTCCCGCCGCTGCGCCTGCATTTTCTCATAGCGGGCGATATCTTCAGCAGAAATATCTCCCAGGAGGCGGTCGATCTCTTCCAGCTCGGCGCGCGTCTGCTGCAGTTCTTGTTGTTCGGGCAGCTTTTGCAGCGAGAGCAAATACTGGCCAAAGCTGCGGTTAATGAGATCCCGCGCCGCTTCCAAAGAGTGCTTTTGCAGCAGGTTCAGCACCATGCCATAGGTGGGGGTAAACTGGCTCACCAAGGGATCCGCCCCCGCCGTGGCCAGCCGCGCCGCCTCTTGCGCCCCTTCAAAGGGGGATTGCAACGTCACCACATGCCCGATCACATCTTTGCCCCGTCGTCCGGCCCGGCCCGACATTTGCATAAACTCAGAGGCGGTCAAGAGGCGGTGGCCGTTATCGGTGCGCTTGGAAAGAGAAGAGATGACCGTGGTGCGGGCGGGCATGTTGATCCCGGCGGCCAAGGTCTCGGTGGCGAAGACCAGCTTCACCAATCCCTGCTGAAACAGGTGCTCCACCAAGCCCTTCCAGGCGGGCAACATGCCGGCATGGTGGGCGGCAATACCCCGGTAGAGGGCATCCAGTTGATCCCGACGCACAGCTTCCGGCGTTTCCCGGCAAAAGCAGTCGATCTGCTCGGCCAACTGCTGCCGTTCTGCCTCGCTGGCGATTAAGTCCAAGTTCCCCACACCGGCCACCGCCAGGTCGCAACCTTTGCGGCTGAAAATGAAATAGATGGCCGGCAACATATCTCGCTGGCGCAAGTTTTCCACCACCTGCACCATATCTGGCACCCCCCCATAGGAGGACTGGCCGGACTTGGAGGGTTTGCTTTTTAGGCGGCGATTGCGAACCCACTGGCCCGACTCCGTTTGCTCCAGCAGGGGGAACAGTCCTTTGCGATTGGCAAAGTGAAATTGCAGCGGCACCGGGCGATGGCTGGAGTCGATCAGGCGGGTGGGACCATGCACCTGGTTCATCCAGTCGGCGAGCTGGTCGCTGTTGGCCAGGGTGGCCGAAAGGGCGATGAGCTGGATTGTAGGGGGGCAATAGATGATCGCTTCTTCCCAGACGGTGCCCCGCTGCTGGTCGTTCATGTAGTGGCATTCGTCCAGGATCACCGCCTGCACATCCCGCAAGGGATCCCGGTTCAGGGCCTCCGCATCCTCCCAAGGTTCCATCTCACTGGCGTAGGCCCCTCTCTGAACCGCCAGAGAGAGCGGCGTGCCGTAGAGCATGTTGCGGAAGATCTCGGTGGTCATCACCAAGATCGGCGCCTCCCGGTTGATGGAGATGTCGCCGGTGAGGAGGCCAACCCGCTCCGGGCCGAATTGCTGGCCGAAATCGCGAAACTTTTGGTTGGAAAGAGCCTTCAGAGGGGTTGTATAAAAAGCCCGCTTGCCCTGGGACAAGGCCCGATAGATAGCATATTCTCCGATCAGGGTCTTGCCGGATCCAGTGGGAGCACAGACCACCACCGATTCCCCTGCCGCCAGAACCTGAATGGCCCGGATCTGAAATTCGTCCAGCTCGAAGGGGAAAAGCTGCCGCAACTCGTCCAGCAAATCGGTTGCCGGGGAGAGAAGCGCATTCATGGGATCCAAGAAGTCGGCATTGACATCTGGAAAGCCAGCCAACTCGCTGCTGCTTATGTGTTATACCTTCCAGAATACAAGCTTCCTCAAGGTATTGGCTCTAAATGCCGAGCCGAGGGTTAGCAGCCTCCTGGGCAATGATAAAATGGGGTCTCGTCGCCGGATGCTATCGTGCTGGTCGTTATTGACAACTACGACAGCTTTACCTATAACCTGGTGCAATACCTGGGGGAACTGGGGGCGCAGGTGCGGGTTTTTCGCAATGACCAGCTCTCGGTTGCCGAGCTGTGCCAGCTACAGCCAGAGGGGGTGGTCATTTCCCCCGGGCCGGGACGGCCAGAGGATGCTGGCATCTCGCTGGAGCTGATTCGGGAGCTGGGGCCAAGGCTGCCCATTCTGGGCGTCTGCCTGGGCCACCAGTGCATCGGCCAGGTCTACGGTGGCCAGATCGTGCGCGCCTCTGAGTTGATGCACGGCAAAACTTCCCTGATTTACCACCAAGGGGTGGGGGTGTTTGAGGGGCTAAGCCGGCCTTTTGCGGCAACTCGCTACCACAGCTTGGTCATTGAGCCCTCCACCTGTCCTGACGAGCTAGAGGTGACGGCTCAAACGGACAGTGGGATCATCATGGGGGTGCGCCACCGCCGCTATCCTCACGTTCAGGGGGTGCAGTTTCACCCAGAAAGCATCTTGACCCTGGAGGGCAAGCGCCTGTTGGGCAACTTCCTGCGCCTGGCTCAGCTCCATGTCTCGGGATCGTCCCAGCCAGCGGCTGCCGTCGTCGCGTCAGGGATCCCGTGCCCATGAAGCGTCGCCAGCTTTTGCAAGCCAGCGCCGGCCTGGTGGGATCCCTCGCCGTAGGGGGTCAATGGGCGGTTGCCCAAACGGCCCCTTTCCCAGGGGGATCCCTGGAGTTCACCTCCCAGAGCCTGCAACTGACCTGGCTGCACCACAGTTGCGTTTTGTTCGAGGGGGAGGGCAAGCGCTTTCTGGTCAACCCCTTTCGGCCTGGGGGCTGTACAGCCGGCTACCCTGCTCCCAGCGTTAATGCCGATCTGGTGCTGCTCAGCAGCCGCCTTCTCGACGAAGGGGCCCTGGACGTCGTGCCCGGCAACCCCAGGGTGTTGTTTCAGCCCGGGGACTACGTCATCGATGGGATCCGCGTGCAGGGGGTGCGCATGCCGCGGGGCCCTCGCTTTGGCCTCAACGTGGGCTGGCGCTGGCGCATGGCCGGGATCGACATTGTCCATTTGGGGGGGGCTGCTCTGCCGATTGGCCGGGAACAGTCCATCCTGCTGGCTCGCCCTGACCTCTTGCTGGTGCCGGTGGGGGGTGGGCCGAAAAACTACGATCCCGAGGCGGCCAAGGCAGCCATCGAAGTGTTGCAGCCCAAGTTGGTCATCCCGACTATGTATCGCACCGCCGCCGCCGAGGCGTCCCAATGCGAGCTGCAACCTTTAGAAGCGTTTTTGCGCCTATTTTCCGCCGCTGCCGCGCAACCTGCCCTCAGCAACCCGTTGCTGCTTTCGGCCCAGGCCCTGCCCAGCCAAGGGATTGCCATCCTGTTCTTTGAGGAGTAGGGCCATGGAGCGTAGGTGGTGGGCTGTGGGTGCCGGGCTGGGATCCCTGCTGCTGGGAGGGCTGGGGGTCTACGGGTACTCCCTGCCAGAAGATCCTCAAGTCCTGGCCACCGCCAACCCGCTGCGGCTGCAACTGGCTCTCTGGCTGGGGAAAGACGCCAATGTCGTCGAGGAGCGGGGCAAGACGGCTCTGTTCTTCGTCGAAAGCGGCCTCAACACCCGCCTTTTGCTGGCCGCTGGGGCGGATCCCAACTGGTTAGATCGCGGCGGAGCCAGCCCCCTCCACCAAGCTGCCCGCCTGGGCAATCCTGAAGTGACCAAGGCTTTGCTCGAGGGAGGTGCCGAAGTGAACGCCCGCTTCGGGGCCGGCGGCCTGCCCCTGCATTTTGCCGCTTGGTCGGGCAACCCCGCGGTGGTGCGGCTGCTGCTGGAGCATGGCTCCGAGATTGACGAGCCGGACGGCTACGGCCTCACCCCCCTGCGCATTGCCCAGGACATGAGGCGCTGGGAAGCGGCGATTCTGCTTTCCCAATGGCCCCGCCCCGAACCATAAGGACAATCGCTGACCCTCAGCAACCCCTCTCTCCTTGTGTTGGGAGTGGGGGGCGAAATGTCTTCATCCCGTTTGAAACAGCTGTACCTTCCCCTGGCTGCCGCTCCAGGGACGACCGAGCGGGAGGTGCCCTGAGACGGCCCTACCACCCCAGCACCCAGGCGAAGATCAAAGGCGCCACGATGGTGGCATCCGACTCGATGACGAACTTAGGTGTGTCAACCCCCAGCTTGCCCCAGGTGATCTTCTCGTTGGGGACTGCCCCCGAGTAGGAGCCGTAGCTGGTGGTGGAGTCGCTGATCTGGCAGAAATAGCCCCACAGGGGGATCCCTTTGCGGCCCAGGTCTTGGTGCAGCATGGGCACCACGCAGATGGGAAAATCGCCAGCAATGCCGCCGCCAATCTGGAAGAAGCCGATGGAGCACTCTGCCGAGGTGCGCGTGTACCAGTCCGCCAGTTGGATCATGTACTCAATGCCCGTGCGGACGGTATGGACATTGCGGATCTCACCGGTAATGCAGTGGGCAGCGTACATGTTGCCGGTGGTGGAGTCTTCCCATCCCGGTACATAGATGGGCAAGTTGGCCTCCATGGCCGCGTAAACCCAGGAATCCCGAGGATTGATCTGGTAGTAGGGCTCCAGCCTGCCGCTGCGCAGGATGCGGTAGATGAACTCGTGGGGGAAGTGGCGTTCCCCGGCCCGGTCGGCAGCCATCCACTCTTCCAGCAGAGCTTTTTCCAGGCGCCGCATCGCCTCTTCTTCGGGAATGCAGGTATCGGTTACCCGGTTCAGGTGCCGCTCCAGCAGCTCCTGCTCCTGCTGCGGGCTGAGGTCGCGGTAGTTGGGCACCCGCTCGTAGAAGTCGTGGGCGATGAGGTTAAAGATGTCTTCCTCCAGGTTGGCGCCGGTGCAGGAGATGGCGTGCACCTTGTCCTGGCGGATCATCTCGGCCAGGGAGAGCCCCAGCTCCGCCGTACTCATGGCGCCGGCCAAGGTCACCATCATCTTGCCGCCTTTTTCCAGGTGAGCACAGTAGCCCTTGGCGGCATCCACCAGGGCGGCGGCGTTGAAGTGGCGAAAGTGATGCTCAACAAATTGGCTGATAGGGCCTTTGGCCACTGCTTCTGCGGTTATCATTGTTGAGTTTCTAAGCGAGACGGGTTCGCCTTCTCAAAGCACAGATTTTACATCCTAACCAAACCTAAGAGCGCTGGCAAGCTTTTAGGGAGTTTTGGACATTGCCGGCATGGCCATTGCTCTGGAGTACGTTCGCGAAATCTACCACCGACCGCTGCTGCAGTTGGTGTTCGAGGCGCAAGCGGTGCACCGACAGCACCACCCTCCCAACCGGGTTCAACTCTGCGCCCTTGTCAACATCAAGTCGGGCCGCTGCCCGGAAGACTGCGCCTATTGCCCCCAAAGCGCCCGCTACTCGACAGGGATCGAGACCTACCCCTTGATCTCCCTGGATTCGCTGCGCCAGCAGGCCATGGCTGCTCAAAAAGCCGGTGCCACCCGGCTATGTATGGGCGCTGCTTGGCGGTCAGCCCCGGAAGGGGAGGTGTTTGAGCGGGTGCTGGAGATGGTGCGCACGGTGCGCGAGCTGGGGATGGAAGCCTGTGTCACTTTGGGGATGGTGTCGGCTGCTCAGGCGCAGCAGTTGGCGACGGCAGGGCTGACGGCCTACAACCACAATCTGGACACCTCGCCGGAGTTCTACCCCCGCATCATCACGACGCGCACCTACCAGGATCGCCTGGAGACTCTGGCCCATGTGGGGGCAGCCGGCCTGCAGATCTGCTGTGGCGGCATTGTCGGCCTTGGGGAGACCGACGAAGACCGCATCGGCCTGCTGCACGTTTTGGCCAACCTGACGCCGCCGCCCACTTCGGTACCCATCAACGCGCTGGTGCCGGTGGCTGGCACGCCCCTGGGCCAGCTTCCCCCTCCCGATCCGCTGCTGCTGGTGCGCACCATCGCCACGGCTCGGCTGCTGCTGCCCAGAGCCCAGATCCGGCTCTCGGCAGGGCGGAAAAACCTGTCGGAGAGCGACCAGGCGCTGTGCTTCTCGGCAGGCGCCAATTCCATCTTCACCGGCGAAAAGTTGTTGACCACGCCTAACCCAGGCTCGGCCGCCGATGCGGCTTTGCTTGAGAAGCTAGGCCTGCAACCCCTCTAGAAGCATTTCCTTTTGCGCCTTTAGGATCCCTAGTTGGATCTAGGCGTGTCCCTTCTGTTGTAACAATCTTTTCAGAAAATCTAACCCTTTCTTAACCCTGTCGGCAGCCATGTCAAAATGGTGGCGACAGCGTTCTCCAGGGTTGTTACGTCGGGTTCATGTCTCCTGTCAGCACTGCCGAGCCCCTTGCCGAAGTCCAATCCCCTGAGGCGGCTGCTTCTTCTCCTCCAGAGCCCTCGCTTGGGGAGACTGCGGAGCCGACAAGGGGAGGGGGCTTTTGGGGATCCCTGCGGCGCTGGTGGGCGCGCTGGAAACAAAAGCTGCGCCTGGAGACCCAGTTGCTCTTTGTGGCCACGCTGGTGGTCTCGCTGGTGGTGAGCAGCTTCACCTTCTGGGCCGTCAGCACCGTGCAGCAGGATGCCCGCTTTAACGAGGCTCGCTTTGGCCGGGATCTGGGATTGCTATTGGCAGCCAATGTCGCCCCCCTGATCGCAGAAGATCGCATCGGCGAAGTGGTCCAACTGTCGCGGCAATATTTTGAGAGCACCAGCAGCATTCGCTATTTGCTCTACGCCGACCCGGAGGGGAACATCTACTACGGGATCCCGTTTTCCAACCAGGAGGTGAAAACCTCCCTCAGCCTTACCCGCCGCATGCAACTGCCGGACAACCGCCCGCCTGCCGAGGGCCAGCCGCTGGTGCGCACCCACCTCACCCCTGCCGGGCGGGTGACGGACATTTTTGTCGGCATCTATCATCAGGGCCGCTTTTTGGGCACCCTTGGCCTCGGCATCAACCCCAACCCCGCCCTTGTGCGCTCCACGCAACTGGCGCGGGAGGTCTCGATTGGGGTGTTTTTGGCAGTGTGGGTTCTGGCCATCCTGGGATCCGTGGTCAACGCCCTCACCATCACCTATCCCATCAAAGAACTGGTCAAGGGCGTTCAGGAAATCACCAAGGGCAACTTCAAGCAGCGCATCGACCTGCCCTTTGGGGGAGAGCTGGCCCAGCTCATCGACAGCTTTAACGAGATGGCGGAGCGGCTGCAGAGCTACGAAGAGCAGAACATCGAAGAACTGGCCGCCGCCAAAGCCAAGTTGGAGACGTTGGTTTTCTCTATCGTCGATGCCGCCATTTTGCTGGATGCCGAGTTTCGGGTGCTGCTGCTCAACCCGGCGGCCTCTCGCATGTTCGGCTGGGAAGGGGATCCCGTCTTGGGCAAGCCCTTGCCGGAGCTGTTGCCGGAGGATCTACGGCAGCAGTTGGCCCGCCCCCTGATGCAAATTGCCCGCGGGGATCAAGAGGCAGAGGAAATTCGCGTCAACCTCAGCGGCCCCATCAAGCGCGTCGTTCGCATCCTGCTGTCGCCGGTATCCGACCCGCGGCGGCAAAACCTCAAGGGGATTGTAATGACGGTGCAGGACATTACCCGCGAGGTGGAGCTCAACGAGGCCAAGGCCCAGTTCATCAGCAACATCAGCCACGAGCTGCGTACCCCCCTCTTTAGCATTAAGTCCTTCATCGAGACCCTCTACGAGTACGGCGAGCAGATGTCGCCAGAGGAGCGGCTGGACTATCTGGAAATTGCCAACCGCGAAACCGATCGCCTCACCCGCTTGGTCAACGATGTGTTGGATTTGTCGCGTCTGGAGTCGGGCAAGCAGTACCACTTCGAGGCCGTCGATATCGCGGCGGTGATCGAGCAAACCCTGCGCACCCACCACCTGCAAGCCCGCGACAAAGGGATCCAGTTGCGCAAGTTTGTCGATCCGGATCTGCCACTGGTGTGGGGCAACTACGATCTGCTGCTGCAGGTGATGACCAATCTTTTGGGCAACGCTCTCAAGTTCACGCCGTCGGGAGGTCTGGTGACGGTGCATGCCCACCTGGTGGTACAGGCGGATGGATCCCCGCAGGCGGTGCGGGTGGCGGTGGCCGATACGGGCATCGGCATCGCCCCGGAGGATCAAGAGCGGATCTTCGACCGCTTTTTCCGCGTCGAGAACCGCGTCCACACTTTGGAGGGCACCGGCCTGGGCCTGGCCATTGTGCGCAACATTCTGGAGAAACACCACACCCGCATCTGCCTAGAAAGCAAGCTGGAACAGGGATCCACCTTCTGGTTCGACCTGCACCTATACACCGAAAACGGGCCGCTGGAGTTTGCCACCCAGCCCGGCGAAACGGATCCCCCCAGTTGCCGCTGGCGGGAGCATCCCCAGCAAACCTCTTAAGGAGCAAAAAGCCCGTACGGCTGCAGGGATCCCTGGTGGTGGCTTGTTCTACACTGGAGAAGGTTTTGAGTTGTGAGGGGTTGCTGCCATGCCGCCTCGCTGGCCCCGGAAGCCCTCCCGTCGGGATCCCGAGTTTCGCAAGCTGGATGACCGCTACACCTACGCGGCCCACCTGGCCGTTTTTCTCTGCAGCGCGTCGGGACTGGTGTTTTTCCAGCAGTTGTACCGGGCGGATTGGCCGTGGCTGGTGCCGCTGCTGGGCTGGTGGGGCCTAGGCCTGGGGATCCACAGCTTCTCGATCTTTTTTGTGGCCCGCTACCCTGCCGATCCAGGTTTTGTGGAGCTCCCTCCCGAAGCCAACGAAGACTCTGTAGAAGCCGGCTAGCGGCCTCCCTCAAGGGGAGCCAGGGGAGGAGGGGCGCTGTCGTCGTTGTCGCTGCAGCAGCAGGGGGGAGAGATCGCTTTCGTCGTAGATATCTCCCACCAGCTCTTCCAAAATGTCCTCCAGCGTGATCAGGCCGGTGGTGCCGCCAAACTCATCCACCACGATCCCCAGGTGTTGGCGGGAGCGCAGCATCTCTTTGAGTAACAGGCTGACGCGCTTGGTATCGGGCACAAAAAAAGGCGGGGACATGGCCTTGGTCACCTCGGCATTGCCCTTTTGCTCCAGGTGGCGCAGGGCCTGCTTGAGGTGGATGACGCCGACGATCTCGTCCTTAGATTCCCCCTGCACAGGGATGCGGGAGTAGCCCGTCTCCAGGCAGAGCTTCACCACATCCTGCAGGGTTTTATCGTGGGAGATGGTCTCCATTTTTACTCTGGGTTTGGCCACATCTCCCGCCTGGAGCAAATCCAACGCCAGCGCCCCGCGAAACAGGCGCCGTTTTTGCCAATCCAGCAGCCCCCGCTGCCCCAGCACGTCGATCAACAGCTCCAAATCCTTGAGGGAAGCGGTGGCCGTCAGCGGCGAGAGCTCCAACAGGTTGAACAGCCGGCTGACAATCCATTCAAAGGCGTCGGTAAAAGGGCGCAGCAGCACCGAGAGGATATGGACAGGCCGCACCACCCAGCGGAACACCCCCAGGGGATGACTCACCGCCAGGGACTTTGGGGCTACTTCTCCAAACAGGAGCACCAGGAGCGTGGTGGGCACAGTGGCGGCCAAAGCTCCAAACTGGGATCCCAGCAGCTCGATGGAGAGGGCTGTGGCCAGGGCAGCAATGCCGATGTTGACAAAGTTGTTCACCAACAACAGGGTGGTGATCAGCCGTGAGCGCTGTTGTTGGGCCAGTCGATACAAGCCTTGCGGATCCCCTTGTTCCTCGATCAGGGATTCCAGGCGCAAGTTATCCATGGCCGTGATGGCCGTTTCGGCCCCAGAGCAAGCTCCCGAAAGGAGAAGCAAAAAGGCTAAGAGGAAGACATTAACCATAGCGCTCCGTCCGCAACAGCGGAACGGGATCCAGATCCATGTTGCCCAGAGCAGAAAATGGGTAGCTTCGGCCAATGCAAAGAAAAGCGGGTCGGCACATTTTCATCACCAACGGGATCCCATCCGGCACCTCGACACCTCAGCCGTTTCGCCAAAGTTCAGCACTCAACCCAAGGCTCAGAATCCCTAAACACCCACCAACTCCATCTTTTGCGATGAGAGTCTTCATTGAGCAACGAGAGAGCACTCAAGCTGTTCAAACCGACTAGCTTGCTGAAGATCTTGGAAGATCTTGTGAAAAGCTTAACTTATCCTGTGTTGATCCCTAACCGGTTGCTCAAAGCTATTGATCAAAACGGGCTTGGCCGGATCGATCCAAAAGTTGTCGGTACAACATCACAATTTTGTCTTGCACCTCGGATTGGCTCAGGTGATCTGTGTCGATCAGGATGGCGTCGGGGGCAGGCCGCAAGGGAGAGATAAGCCGTTCGCTGTCGCGGCGATCCCGCTGCTCGATTTGGGCTTTCAATTCTTCGAGGGGCACCATTTGCCCTTGGGCTTGGAGTTGCTGTTGCCGGCGTTGGGCTCGTTCGCCCACCGAGGCGGTCAAAAAGACTTTCAGCTCAGCATCGGGAAAGACATAGGTGCCGATATCTCGCCCCTCCAAGACGGCCCCCCCATCCCGGCCAATGCTGCGTTGCCGCTTCACCAGCTCCTGCCGCACCCCCGGCACTGCCGCCACCTGAGAGACCCAGCGGGTCACTTCTGGGGAGCGGATGGCCTGGGTGATTTCTTCGCCATCGGCCCAGATGCGGGTCGGCTCTGCCGAAGAAGTGCCACTTTGCAGGGTGAGCTGGGTTTGGGCAGCCAGTTGGGTCAATTGCTCGGCGTCGTCCAACGGGATCCCCCGCTGCAGCGCCAGCCAGGTGATAGCCCGATACATGGCCCCTGTGTCCAAGTACAAAAGCTGCAGTTGGGCGGCCACTGCCCGCGCCACGGTGGATTTTCCGGCTCCTGCCGGGCCGTCGATGGCAATCAGCGGGCGACGTGGGGTAGAAGCCACCTCCGAGGAAGGCGGTGCCGCGTTTTGTGCTTTCTCGGCCCAGGGATCCCCTTGTGCCGGAGAGAGGAGCAGATTGTCGATCAGGCGAGTTTGCCCCACATAGGCGGCGATGGCCAGCAATCCCTTGTCTTTCACCTCGGCCAGCGGCTGGAGGGTTTGCGGATCCACCAGTTCCAAGTATTGCACCCGCAGTTCAGGGGTGTGCTCCAGCTCGGCACGGGCG
The DNA here is from genome assembly GCF_047502715.1 of Synechococcus sp. H55.10. NCBI lineage: Bacteria > Bacillati > Cyanobacteriota > Cyanophyceae > Synechococcales > Synechococcaceae > Synechococcus > Synechococcus sp. H55.10. Next base: position 96,017 of record NZ_JANSJJ010000080.1, on the reverse strand, counting down.
GCAGCCAGGATCCCTTCTGCCGAGGGATCCCCCGCCTGCCAATGGTTATACCCCCGACACAAGGCCCGGTACAGGCTGGTGGCCACCTGTCTCTCTTCAGGAGAAAGGTAGCGGTTGCGGGAGCTGCAGGCGAGGCCATCGGCTTCTCGCACGGTGGGGCAGGGGACAATGGTGGTGGGGATCTGCAGATCTTGGACCAGCCGTTGGATGATCGCCAGTTGCTGGGCGTCTTTCTGGCCAAAGTAGGCCCGCTGCGGCTGCACCAAGTTCAGCAGTTGCAGCACGATGGTGGCTACGCCGCGAAAATGCCCCGGTCGGTGGGGGGCACAGAGGGTTTGCAAAAGGGACTCGGGAGGCATGACCCAGGTGCGGTCGCTGCCGGCTGCCGGGCTGGCGCCCATCTCCTGCGGGTCGGGGGCAAACACCACATCCACGCCCGCCGCTTCACACAGGGCCCGATCCCCCTCCTCGTCGCGGGGGTAGCGATCCCAGTCTTCGTTGGGCCCAAATTGCAGCGGGTTGACGAAAATGCTGACCACCGTGCGGTCGCACTCTTGGCGGCAGCGGCGGATCAGGCTGAGATGGCCCTCGTGCAGGGATCCCATCGTGGGCACCAGGCCGATGGTGGATCCCCGCCAGCCAGTTACCTGCTCCCGCAAAGCAGCAACGGTGCGCAGCCAGTGCATCGCCATGCCACCTCACTTCTTCTCCGCCTAACCTACCCAGGGCAACTTTCAAAGACCGATCTTGTTGCCCCGTTGATACTGCCTGTAGGCGGCCACAAACAAGCCCGCCAAGGTGACCAACACCATCCCCAAAACGATCCCCAACAAAATCGGCTCGATCACAACCCCGACCTCCTAGTTCAAACCTAGATCATGTTGACATACTCCCTGTCTTTTAGGGCAGGGATCTTTGACGCTTCACCGACCGACGCCGGCAAACCAGTCCTACAGGGTCTCCACATCGGTTTTGGAGTCAGGCCTTCCATCCCGACTTGGTTGATGTTACTTGAGATATCGATTGGCGCCAGTCGGGACGAAGTCCTCTGCCTGTGACGGATCCCTAGCCCAAAGCAACGCTGAAGAACTCCACCGCTTCTGCCAACACTTCCAAGAAGCGATCTACCTCCGCCAACGTGTTGTACAGGTAAACGCTGGCCCGGGCGGTGGATTGGACTCCCAAATAGCGATGCAGGGGCTGAGTGCAATGGTGCCCCGCTCGAATGGCGATGCCCTGCTCATCCAGCAAGGTAGACAAGTCATGCGGATGGACGGCCTCTACCGAAAAGCTGACCAGCCCTGCCCGTCGCGTCGGATCCTTGGGGCCGTAAACCGTGATACCCGCTATGTTTTGGATCCCGTCCAACAAATGGGCGATCAACCGTTGTTCATGGGCGTGAACCCGCTCCAAGCCGATCTGGCTCAAGTAATCCACGGCTGCCCCCAACCCCACCGCCTGGGCAATCGCCGGCGTGCCGGCCTCAAATTTGTGGGGGATATCCGCATAGGTGGCGTGATCCCAGTACACATCGGCGATCATCTCTCCCCCACCCAAAAAGGGTGGCATCCCTCGCAACAGCTCCCGCCTGCCGTAGAGGATGCCAATCCCCGTTGGGCCACACATCTTATGCCCTGAAAAGGCCAACCAATCGCAATTCAACGCCTGCACATCCACAGGCATGTGAGGCACGCTCTGACAAGCATCCAGCAAAACCTTGGCCCCGTAGCGATGGGCCAGCTCCGTGATCTCCTGGACGGGGTTGATGGATCCCAGCATATTGGAAACCTGGGTTACCGCCACCAGGCGGGTGCGGTCGCTGAGCAAAGACCGGTAGTGCTCCAGATCCAACTCTCCTGCTGGCGTGATCTGGATGAACTGGAGGCAGGCTCCCGTCTTCTGGGCCACGAGCTGCCACGGGATCAGGTTGCTGTGGTGCTCCATCACCGAAAGGACGATCTCATCCCCTCGTTCCAAATTGCTCAAACCCCAACTGTAGGCCACCAGATTGATGGCTTCGCTGGCATTGCGGGTGTAAACGATCTCCTGTGGCGAAGCGGCGTTGATAAAACGAGCGATCTTTTCCCGCGCCCCCTCATAGGCATCGGTGGCTTCGTTGCTCAGCGTATGAACCCCACGATGCACGTTGGCGTTGGAGCACCGATAGTACCGATCCATCGCCTGCAAAACTGCCAGTGGCTTTTGAGAAGTGGCAGCGTTGTCAAAGTAGATCAGGGGGTGGCCGTTGACCTGGCGCTGCAAAATCGGAAAGTCCGACCGCACCTGGGCAGCTAGGTCGAAAGAATGGTCCAGCCTAAGAGAAGAAGGGGTGGATACCGCCATAGTCTGCGCAAAAAGCCCGTTTCCCTCAGTATGACATCGCTCTGGGCCAGCCCTCGGAAAACCCATCTGGGATCCCTTCAGTCCTACCCACTCTGCCGTCAGGGCTTGGAAGCCAAAACTTGTCACAAACTGTAATCTTATGTTAAGTTTGTTTACGTACAGTGATAAAGGTATTCACAATGCAATCGTCTCCTAGGATTCCTTCGCGCCTGGATTCCGCATCCGTTGCCCAGTACTATGACACCAGCAACGACTGGATCCCCGGCTGGACGGAGCAAGCGGAGCGTTGGAATGGACGCTTGGCCATGTTGGGCTTCGTGATCAGCATGGTTACAGAAGCGGCGCTGGGCCACAGTGTTTTTGCCAGCACTCTCGCTCAGTGGCTGGGTCTGCAATAATCTGCAATAATCCGGTAGAGCCCCATCGGGCATCTCACAGACTTTACCCCTTAGCCTTGAGATGCTGCGGCTCTACCTTGGCTTGAGCTTTTTTACCCTTCGACTCCTATCTTGACAGGCTGATGATGCTTGAGAATCCCTTTTTCCCCTACATTGCCGTAATGGTGGCTGGGCTGGTAGCTGCTGTTGCGATGGGCTCGATGGCTTTCTTCAACTCCAAGCGCCCTGCCGGCTGGGAAGGCGCCGGTCGCCCGCGGTATGTGCCGCAGTATGGTCAAGACGGCGACACCCCGCCGGAGTGGGAAATTGGCTGGACTGAGAAGGCCGAGCGATGGAACGGACGGCTGGCCATGCTGGGGTTTGCCCTGAGTGTTGTGGTAGAGGCCATTGTGGGCCACAGCGTCTTCGCCTCTGTGTTGGGGATCCGCTGAGCCCGGTGGAAAACTGTCTCGGATAAAAGTTCCTACAGAGCAACAGCTATCCTCTGGCCTCTACCATTTAGTTACCTTTATTTACCATTGAATAATCTTCTTCTGAACGGCTGTCATACACATGGCAACGCGGGCGTTGATCTCATCCTCAGATCCGAAAATATCCAGCTTTTCTTTGAGCCGTTGGATGCAGTTTTGTACGGTCTTCTTGCTGGTGTGAATGCGATCGGCAATGGCCTGATCGGTGAGGGCCTCTTTGCAGAGTAAGTTCAAGACCTCAATTTCCCGTTCTGTCAGCTTCGTGAGACCACGCAACTCCCGCGGCATGCGCAATTCTCCATTCAGGGCGCTTTTGGCTCCCTCCAAAAACACAGTCCGCCGTTCCATTTTGTTAACCGCGGCAAACCCGCCCTGGTGTTTGCTGATCAAGCCCACCAATGGAGTCAGCAGTAGCGGCTCACTGGAATAGGCCATCACGTTCAGGGTGGGGTAGTTCTCAAAGATGTGGCGCAGGAACTCTAGGCCAGGCTCGGCAGACTGTTCGCCGCTGGTTTGACCGTAGAGCAAGTCCGCCACGACCAAATCCGGCTGTTCCCGCTGCAGGCGCAGGATGGCGTCCATGGGATTGCTGACCGTGATGCACTGAGCATCGGCTGCAATCCGCTGCAGCCACTCGCAGTTGTTTTGGGCCACCTCGGGATGATCTTCGACGATCAAAAACTTGAGGGGGGTAGTTGGGCTTTCAACCTCGGACATCAGTCCACTCCTCTAAGTTCACCATCGGCCGTATGGGAACAGCCGGAACATTTCTACAGACAGGGGATCCCAACTGTAAGCATGGCTCCCAGCAGACTACTCCAGTGTAGCCTCAAGTGGGGTTTTAGAGGTGAGTCTGAGGGGTAGGAAGAGACAGGTTAAGCTAGAGGGTGATGTCAACCGGATCTCAACTGTGGTACCTCTGCAAGACCGCAACCCAACCACCCGCACGGCCTACGTCACCTATGCCCTGGTGCTCATCAACATCTTGGTTTTTGTGTATGAGCTTACCTTATCGCCGCGAGAGTTGGTGGCTTTTTTCCGAGAGTGGGCAGTGGTACCGGTAGAGTTGACGGCGAGTTTTCGAGGGGAGGTCACTTCTTCGCTGCGCCCCGAATGGATGACCCTATTCACCTCGCAATTTTTGCATGGGGGCTTTCTCCATATTGGTGGGAACATGCTCTTTTTGTGGGTTTTCGGCAACAATGTTGAGGATCGCTTGGGGCATGTGCGCTACCTCATTTTTTACCTGACTTGTGGAGCTTTGGCCGCCCTAACCCAGTGGTTTTTCGATATGGAATCCACCATTCCTTCGCTGGGGGCAAGTGGGGCCATTGCCGGGGTGTTGGGAGCCTATATCTTGCGTTTTCCACAAGCTGAGATCTTAACCCTGGTGCCTCTGGGCATTTTCATTACAACCATCTATGTTCCCGCCTGGGTGTTCCTGGGTTTTTGGTTTGTGCAACAGGCGTTTTACGGCATCGCCAGCCTGCAGACGCCCATCAACATCGGCATGCAGGGGGGAGGGATTGCCTACTGGGCCCACGCGGGCGGCTTTGTGTTTGGGGCCATCTTGGGGCCGCTGATGGGGTTATTTTCTGGCAAAAGCCCTTATGACCGCCAAATGACTTGGCAACAACGGGACAGGGATCTGTTTTGATCGGCTTTGATACTTTACTGAGCCTATTGTTAATCAAATAGCAGCGTGATAGGAGCAAGCTATGGTCAGTCTATCTGCCAAGCCTCTAACTCTGGAAGACTTTCTACAACAGCCGGAAACTCAGCCTGCCAGCGAGTTTATTGCAGGAGAAATTATCCAGAAGCCTATGCCACAGGGAAAGCATAGCCGTCTCCAACTAAAACTGGGCAGCTTCATTAACGAGATGTTGGAGCCTTCTCAACTGGGAATGGCATTTCCAGAGCTGCGCTGCACTTTTGCCGGATATGCGATTGTGCCCGATATTTCTGTGATCGCCTGGGAGCGGATCCCTGTGGATGAAGATGGCACCATTCAAAATTTCATCCCCTTTTGCCCAGATTGGATCATCGAGATTCTCTCTCCCGATCAAGATCAAATGAAGCTGGTCAAAAAGATCTTGATTGGCTTGGCCCACGGCTGCCAGATGGGGTGGATCGTGGCCCCCGAAGAAAGGGTCGTTTTCGCCTATCCTGCCGGACAGCAGCCAACAGTGCATGAGGATCCGCAAGAGGTTATCCCCGTTCCCGCTTTTGCTCAAGGGATCCAACTGACGATCGGGACATTGTTTGGCTGGATGCGAGTTCAAGGCGGCGAGAGCCGCAAGCCCATTGGAGAAAAAAGCCAAGGCTAGCTACACCGGCTTCCCTCTCCTCAATTTGGCTCAGTGTTGTAAAGGGCAGGGGCTTGGGCAACCGTCGCTCCGAGGGAGGAGAGTTCCTGGCGCAGCAAGGCCACCAGGGCATTGGTGGACTGGTCGTAGAGGCTAGTGACCAGCTTGGGATAAAACCCGATGCCGATGATGGGGATCAGCAGGCAGGCGATGATGAACACCTCGCGCGGCTCGGCATCCACCAATTCTTCATGTTCGGTCAGCTCTTTGTTTTCCGGGCCAAAGAAGATCTGCCGCAACATCGACAGCAGGTAGATAGGAGTCAAGATCACCCCAACCGCCGCCAGAAAGACCACCACCAGCCGGAAGGGGAGAGAGTAGGCATCGGTGGTGGCCATGCCGATGAACACCATCAGCTCGGCCACAAAGCCGCTCATCCCCGGCAGAGCCAGAGAGGCCAGCGAGCAAGTGGTGAACATCGAGAAAATCTTGGGCATCTTCAGGCCGACGCCGCCCATTTCCTCCAGCTCCAGCGTGTGGGTGCGGTCGTAGGTGGCCCCCACCAAGAAGAACAGGCTGGCCCCGATCAGCCCGTGGGAGATCATCTGCAACATGGCGCCGCTCATGCCGATTTCGGTCAGGGATCCGATGCCGATGAGGACAAAGCCCATGTGGCTGATGGAGGAGTAGGCGATCTTCCGCTTCAGGTTACGCTGGGCAAAGGAGGTGAGGGCAGCAAAGATGATGTTCACCACCCCCAGCACGATCAGCACCGGCGCAAAGTAGAGGTGGGCATCCGGCAGCATGCCCACATTCATGCGCATCAGGGCATAGCCCCCCATCTTGAGCAGGATCCCGGCCAGCAACATGTGAACCGGCGCCGTGGCTTCGCCGTGGGCATCGGGCAGCCAGGTGTGCAGGGGGAAGACGGGCAGCTTCACCCCATAAGCAATCAGGAAAGCCCCATACATCAGCAACTGGAAGCTCAGCGGATAGGCCTTGTGGGCCAGATCCGTCATGTCAAAGCTGATGGGATCCCCGTAGAAGGCCATAGCCAAGCCCGCCACCAGGATAAACAGCGAGCTGAGGGCGGTGTAGAGGATGAACTTGGTGGCCGCATAGAGGCGGTTGTATCCCCCCCAAATGGAGAGGAGCAAATAGACCGGGATCAGCTCCAGCTCCCACATCAGGAAAAACAGCAGCATATCCTGCACGGCAAACACCCCGATCTGGCCGCCGTACATGGCCAACATGAGAAAGTAAAACAGGCGCGGCTTGAGGGTGACCGGCCAGGCGGCCAAGATGGCAAGCGTGGTAATAAAAGCCGTGAGCAGAATGAGCGGCATGGAGAGGCCATCGGCCCCCACCGACCAGCTTAGCCCCACCTGCGGCACCCAGGTGTAGCGCTCCAGCAGTTGCAAGCCCGTCTGGGCGGGATCGTAGCCGACATAAAAGCCGGCCAGCAGAATCAGCAGATCGGTGACTGCGATGAACAAAGCAAACCAGCGGATCCGCTCGGCCAACTTTTGCGCGTAGGCGCGGGTACTGGGATCCCCAGCCGGCGCCGGGATCAACGGGATAAAGAGAGCGGCCAACACAGGGTACACAATGACCGTGGTCAGCCAGGGGAACTCGTTCAAGCTGGGCAGCGCCATCGATAGAACCTCGTTCATGCCATACGATCCAAGAGAACCACTGCCGGCCACAACCCGACAGCCCTCTTCCAGGATTGCCGTTGAGTATCTATGCTTAGCAAATCCACAGAATTATCTTAAGACTCTTCCTCCCTTTCCGCCGGCGTTCCTGGAAAGTGGTATCTGTGAAGGGTGAACCCAAAAAGCAAAGACCATCCCCCAGTAGCCTCACAAGGTATCCGAACCCATCATGCCTCAGCCCAAACTCATTATCCACGGCGGAGCCGGCAGTGCCCTAGAAGGAGAAGACAGCCTGGAAAAGGTGAGGAGATCCCTGCGGCAGGTGGTGGAAAGTACCTATGCGCTGCTGTTGGCAGGGCAAGCGGCAGAGGCGGCTGTCTTACATGCCTGCCAACTGCTGGAAGATGATCCCCTCTACAACGCCGGCACAGGATCGGTCTTGCAGTCGGATGGGCAGATCCGCATGAGCGCCGCCCTCATGAACGGGGCCACCCAGTCTTTTAGTGGGGTGATCAACGTCAGCCGGGTTCAGCATCCCATCCTCCTGGCCCAGGCTTTGCAATCCAGCCCGGATCGGGTGGTGGCCGAACAGGGGGCAGCAGAGCTGGCGCGGGAACTGAAGTTGCCGGTCTATGACCCGACCACTCTCAAGCGGCTGCAGGAGTGGGTGCAGTTGCGCCAGACCCATCCCCCCTCAAGGGTGCTCACCGCCCTGGCCATGGGCACGGTTGGAGCGGTGGCGCTGGATCAACAGGGGCGCATTTGTGTTGGCACCTCCACCGGCGGGCGGGGGTTTGAGCGGGTGGGGCGGGTGAGCGATTCGGCCACGCCCGCAGGAACCTACGCCAGTGCGGCAGCGGGAGTCAGTTGCACCGGTGTTGGGGAAGATATTTTGGATGAGAGCTTGGCGGCACGGATTGTCATTCGAGTGGAAGATGGCCTCAGCCTGAAAGCGGCCATGGCCAAGTCTTTTCAAGAGGCCCGCCAACGGCGCCGCTCCCTTGGGGCCATTGCTCTATCGCGCTTGGGCGAGATTGCCTGGGATACCACCACCGACCTGCTGCTGGCCGCCTACCACGATGGGCAGGGGATCGGTTTGACGATCTAAACTTCCAACCGAGCTTGCGCAATTCCGCCTGGACAAGCTCGAGGCAGTTGGATAAGAGTAAAGATAGTACTTAAACAAACCAAGTCTGCTCCTGCGCGGGCAGCGATGGGGAGCCCCGACCTATGGCACTTCATGCGGAGTTGCACCGCCACCTGGGCGGTTCTGTCGTCCCTCGGATTCTGTGGCGCTACTTGCATCGCCAGGGATCCCCTCTGGCGGAGCGCTTTCCCACCTATGCCGAGTTTGAAGAGTTCTACACCCGCCCGCGCAACACCCTTGAAGATTACTTGGAGCTGCACACGCTGGTGGAACAGGTGCAAACCCTGGAAAGCTTACCCTATTTCATCTACCGTCTGCTGCGGGGAGCCTATGTATTTGAGGATCTGGCCTACCTAGAAATTCGTTACACCCCCTACCTGCGCACGGATCCCAGCCTAGACGAGGCAGATCGCCTCAAGCAAATGCGCCAGGTAATCGAGACGGTGGGACGGGCCAGCCAGCAGCGGGAATACCCCATTGTTACCACTCAGATTGTGTGTTTGCACTCCCGCCTCCCCAGCCACATCAACCGGGCTATGGTTGAAGCTGCTGCCGAGTCGGAATATGTGAGTGCCATCGACCTGGCTGGGGGAGACAAGCCTTACGGCGAACGCATGGACGAGTGGATCGAGCTATTCAAGTATGCCTTGGCCCGCGGCCTGAAGACCACTGCCCACCTCTACGAGACGTTGGATGGCTGCTACCCAGAGCTGCTGCCCTATGTCTCGCGGATTGGCCACGGCATTCAAATTCCCCTTCACTATCCAGAGTTGCTGCCGGAGCTGGCGCGGCGAGGACAATGCCTGGAAGTTTGTCCCACCACCTATCTAAAAACGGGCACCTTGTCCAGTTTGGATCCCCTCAAGATTGTGTTTGATCGCTGCTTTGAGGCAGGGGTAGATATCGCCATCTGCACCGACAACGCCGGCTTGCACAATGTGCGCCTGCCGTTTGAGTACGAGAACCTGCTCACCCACGACATTATCGATTTCGAGCAGCTCAAACACTGTCAGGAAGCAGCTTTTCGCCACGCTTTTGCCTGGCCTTATAAGGGGCGCCCGGCCTCTCTGTTGTCGGAGTTACAGCAGGGGGTATCTGCTTCTTTGGTAGCCCTCTGATCGCGTCAGCGGGACGGAGTCCTTGTCCTTTATTCCGACTTCTCAAAAACGAGGGTAGAGATCCGCACCAAAGCCATGGAAATCTTGGGCTCCCACAAAACATATCCTCAGTTCCTTGAGCCAATCCCTAACTCCCCTCTCCCAAAGGGAGAGGGGCCGGGGGTGAGGGCTGGGAGTGTTGGGTGCCGCCAAAGGCGAACGCGCCGGCGGCGTGGAGCGCTTGGGGCTGTCTCAATCTAGTCTGAAATGACTATTAGTCGAGCATGAGGGTCTATATCAGTGCTGATATCGAAGGGATCTCCGGCATCAGCCATTGGGATGAAGCCACCCTCGGCCAGCCGGGTTATGAGCCATTCCGCGAGCAGATGACCCAAGCGGTGATCGCCGCTTGTGAGGGATCCCTGGCTGCCGGAGCCACCCGGATCACTGTCAAAGACGCCCATGATTCCGGGCGCAACCTTCTCCCCGAGCGATTGCCGGCGCCGGTGCAACTCATCCGCGGCTGGAGCGGCCACCCCTACTGTATGGTGCAAGAGCTGGATCGCAGTTACAATGCCCTGATCTTAATCGGCTACCATGCCCGCGCCGGATCTGCTGCCAACCCCCTTGCCCACACCTACACCACCGAAGTTAGCCAAATCCGGCTGAACGGCCAGGCCATCGCCGAGTTTCACCTGGTCAGCCTCACCGCTGCCTATGAAGGGGTGCCGGTTGTATTTCTGGCCGGAGACGCAGAGGTGTGTGCGGAAGCGAAAGCCTATGACGCCCAGATCGAGACGGTGGTCACCCACAAAGGGATGGGCCACTCGGTCGTTGCTCCCCATCCGCAGCAGGTTCTGCAGGCCATCCGCCAAGGTGTAGAGGGATCCCTGAAACGGCTGTCGGCCTACCGGCCCCGCCCACTGCCGGATTGCTTTCACTTGGAGGTGGACTACAAGGATCCTGCCCGCGCCTACCGCAAGTCTTTTTACCCCGGCTGCCGGTGGGTTGCTGACGCAACCGTTCGGCTGGAGGTTTCCAATTGGTTTGAGGTGCTGCGGGCTCTGCAATTTATTGTGCTCACCTAGTCTGGACGGGTGCGCAGGCGAGCGGCAGCTTCTCTGAGGCTGGTCTCGGAAAGGTCGGGCAGCTCTATCCGGGCGTGGATGCGGTTGAAGTTCTGCTGCAACCCATGCCGATAGGTGGGATCGTAGTGCTGCTCCAGCAACTCCTGCACAAACTGCGGCCAGTCTTGGGCGTCGATGAGCTCAAACCAGCGCTGCAGGCGCGCCTGGCCATGGCGGGCTTTTAGGGGCAGCAATTTCTCCTTGAGTGCCTGGGGATGGGCTATCCAGTGGGGATAATGGGCAATCAGCCCCTTCACCCGCTCTTCCAAAGGCAATCGCACTTCCACGCAATCGGCTTGGGTGAGGGCCTGCCAAAGGGCAGGGGGCAGGTGGAGCTGGCCCACCTTGGCACTCTCAGCTTCCACCCAGACCGGCTTAGCTGGATCCCACTGGAGAAAAACCTGCACCAGTTGACTTTCAAAGCTCTTCTGGGTGGGCTGCGGCATACCCCACTCCGCTCCCAGCACGGAGCCGCGGTGGTGGGCCAGCTTTTCCAGATCGAGGACTTGGGATCCCTGGCGCTGCAGGTAGTGGAGCAACTGGGTTTTGCCGCTTCCCGTCGGCCCGCAGAGGACGCGGTAGGTAAACTCCTGGGGCAAGCTCTGCAGTTGCCGGCGTACCCAGGCGCGGTAGGTTTTGTACCCCCCTTGCAAAACTGTGACCTGCCAGCCCACCTGGGACAACACCAACGCCAAGCTGGCCGAGCGCTGCCCTCCCCGCCAGCAGTAGATCAGGGGGTGGTAGTCCCGGCTCTTGTCGGCAAAGTGGGTCTGCAGGTGGCGGGCGATGTTCTGGGCCACCAGGCTGGCTCCCCGCTTGCGGGCCGTAAAGGGATCCACCTGCTTGTAGAGGGTGCCCACCTCTGCCCGTTCTGCATCGTCAAGCACAGGCAAGTTAATGGCCCCCGGCCAATGGTCTTCAGCAAACTCTGCCGGCGAGCGCACGTCAATGATTTCGCTGTAGGTGTGCAGCCAAGGTTCGGCAGTGACGTGAATGGGGGCAGCCACAGACGCAGCGAGGAGGGAGTGGACTGAGTTCTCTCTTGCTCGATCCTGGCAGATTTCTAGGGTTGTTGCTTAAGGGGATCCCTGGGCCTGACAAGAGTTGCACCGCTCGGCTCCTCCTCCAGGCTAACCTCAGAGGGAGAGATAGGATCGCACTTTTTCCTCGTCCATTTGGTCAGTCGGCCCTTCCATAACGAGGGATCCATTTTCCATGAGGTAAAAGTAATCGGCCAAGCTTTGAGCAAACTCAAAGTACTGTTCTACCAGCAACACCGCAACGCCCCGCTCTTTTTGGATACGGGCAATGGCTTCTTCGATCTCAATGATGATAGAGGGTTGGATCCCTTCTGTGGGTTCATCCAGGAGTAAAAGTTTAGGCTCTGCCACCAAAGCTCTGGCAATGGCCAATTGCTGCTGCTGACCACCGCTCAAATCTCCACCGGGACGCTTTAGAAAAGAACGCAAAATCGGGAATAAGTCATAGATAAACTCAGGTATAGCCCGTTCTTTGTCCGGTGCTGCTTCTAACCCCACCAGTAGATTTTCCTCAACCGTTAGGCGAGGAAAGATCTCTCGGCCTTGGGGCACATAGCCAATGCCAGCGCGAGCCCGCCAGTTGGGTGGGTAATGATTGATGGGTCGGCCCTCAAAGAGAACTTTACCTGTACAGTCTTTGAGAAGCCCCATTAGGGCTTTAAGCGTGGTAGTTTTGCCCATGCCGTTGCGACCCAGAAGGCAAACTGCTTGGCCGGGAAGGATCTTGAAAGAAAGATCTCTCACAATTAAACTTTGCCCATAATAAGCTCTCAGGTTACAGACTTCCAGCAAAGGCTGAGATCCACTTTGAGATAGATTTTGCGCTTTGGTGGCGTTTTCCGTATTCATAGGCTTGGATATAGAGTTGGTTAATTGGACAGTCAACACAGATCTCCCCTTCTCCCCTGTTTTCGTTTAGCCTCTGGCTTTGTGGGATCCAAGATAGACCTCGATAACTCGCGGGTCGTTCTTCACTTCCTCAAAGCTACCCTCGCACAACACCGCTCCTTGGTGTAAAACAGTAACCTTGCGAGCAATTTGCCGGACAAATACCATGTCATGCTCAATCACCAAAATGGTGTGATTTCGAGCTAAGGATTGAATTAACTCTCCCGTAGCCTCTGTTTCTTTATCCGTCATCCCGGCCACGCATTCATCAAGCAGCAGCAGATCCGGATCCTGGGCAATCACCATGCCAATCTCCAACCATTGCTTTTCTCCATGGGAGAGCAGCCCTGCCGGGATCCGATCCTTACGGCTCAGGCCGATGGTTTCCAGGAGAGCATCAGTCTTTTCTCGCAAGCGCTTTTTGCCAAATAAGGTGGAGAAAACACCCTTGTGAGGGTTGAGAGAGAGCTCCAAATTTTCTCGCACGCTCAGGTTTTGGTAGACCCGCGGCGTTTGGAACTTGCGACCAATACCCAAGGCAGCGATTTCGTGCTCCTTGAGCTTAGCCAGATCTTTTCCTTTAAACAGCACTCGCCCTCGAGTAGGCTTGACCTTGCCTGTCAACACATCGAGGAAGGTAGTTTTGCCCGCTCCATTGGGGCCGATCACCACCCTTAACTCCCCTTCTTCCAAAGAGAAGTTCAGCCCGTCCAAAGCCTTAAAGCCATCAAAGCTGACGGTGAGATCCTGAGTTTGTAAAATTTGCCGGGTAGTGGTGGGAGCTGCTGTAAGCATAGGGATCACGTCCAAGAACGGAAAGGCCAGAGGACGAGTAGGATTCTCAGCCCATCGAACAAGAGAGGACACTTGGCATCGTTATCTCACCCATTGGGATCCTCTTACTCTGAAGTTGCACCTTGCATAGGGGGATACTGGCACGGATTTAGGCTGGAGAAATATTGGCCAAACGCCGGCGCCAAAGCTGGAAGGTAACCCAAAGCTGCCTGCCCCGGGTGCGCACCCAGCCCACCAAACCATCCGGCAACACCAGCACCACCAGCAGGAACAATCCCCCCTGGAAAAACAGCCAAATTTCTGGGAAATTTTCACTCAGCAAACTCTTGGCAAAGTTTACCAACAAAGCCCCGACCAATGCCCCCACTAAACTGGCCCGACCACCCACCGCTACCCAGATCACCATTTCAATGGAGAAGGGAACGGCCATGGCATTGGGAGAAATGATGCCAGTTTGTAAGGTAAACAAAGCCCCGGCGATCCCTGCCAGCGCAGCCGAGATGGCAAATACCAGCACCTTAAATCCGGTGGGATCGTAGCCAGAGAAACGAACCCGCGGCTCATCGTCTCGAATGGCTACCAGGATTCGACCAAACAAGCCACTGGTAAGCCAACGACAGAGAAGGTAAGCCAAAACAACGGTTAAAACCGTGGCCACATAGACAGCAAAGCGCATCTGGGAAGAGTTGACATCCAGGCCAAATAACGTCTGGAAATTGGTCAGGCCGTTGGTGCCGTTGATTAAGCGCTGTTGCCCGTTGAAGAAGTTGAAGAAAATGATTGTGGTGGCCTGAGTCAGAATAGAAAAATAAACTCCTCGGATGCGATTTCTCACCACCAAGTACCCCAGAGCTGCTGCCACCACAGCCGGGATCAAGACAATAGCAATAGCCGTAAACGGAAACGAATAAAAAGGGTACCAAAACCAGGGCAATTCCGTTACCCCATAGAGGCTGAAAAACTCCGGTATCTGTCCCTCTGGCAGTTGCAACTTGAGGTGCATCCCCAAAGCATAGCCCCCCAAGGCAAAGAACACCCCATGCCCCAGACTCAGCATGCCGGTATAGCCCCAGATAAGGTCGATCCCCAGGGCAACAATGCTCAATGCCAGAAATCGCCCCAACAAGTTCAGCCGAAAACCCGACAACACAGTTGGGGCCACCAAGATCAAAGCCAGCGCCAGGCCAATGAGGATCCCAACTTCCCACAGGAGCTTGCGGGCAGGACTGGGATCCCGACCGGTGGCAAGAATGGCCTCTTCACGATCAGCGGGGGGGAGATGAGCCAGTTTCATGGGCGGTGTGGGGGGATGGGGGATACGGCTAGAAAGATTCGCTCAAGAGGGCTGTCCTAGGCATCCACCATGCGACCTTTTTCGGGGAAAAGGCCGCGGGGGCGCACCTGCAAAAAGGCCACAATTAAGGCAAAGACCATCACCTTAGCCATGCTGGTGGTGGCAAAAAAGTTGAGGGTATCGGTCAGGATCGGCACGTTGGGAAAGATCAAAGCCAGCGTCCCGGAACCGATGACAAAGTTGGCAATTCCGATCCCCAGTGCCGCCACAATGCTGCCCAGGAGCTTGCCCACACCCCCCACGACAACCACCATGAAGGTATCCACGATGTAGTTCTGGCCGGTATTGGGCCCCACGGATCCCAGCAGGCTGACGGCCACGCCGGCTACTCCTGCCAGACCCGAACCCATGGCAAAGGTGAGAGCATCCACCGTTTGCGTAGGGATCCCGACACAAGCGCTCATGGCCCGATTTTGGGTGACGGCGCGGATGCGCAACCCCCAGCGGGTGCGTTGCAAGAAAAAGTACAGCCCCAGGATACAGACAACGGTGAGGGCGATGATGAACAGGCGAGTATTGGGCAAAAACAGGTTGCCCACCGGGATCCCACCCCGCAGCCAGCGAGGAGCGGTCACGTCTCTATTTTGGGCCCCAAACCAGGGCTGGGTGACGGCCAGGGCATAGGTTTGGGCCAGAACCCGCCCGCCTACTGCCACAATGGCCGTAGAAAGCACCAACAACAACGTCAGCACCCAGCCTTTGAGTCGCGGCCAATCGGCCCGTTTTGCCAAGAGCCACCAGCCGCCAAAAAAGAGCACCGCAAAGGCCCCCAAGCGGAAAGCCAACACCCAATTGACGCTGCGCACGAACTGCTGCAGGATCAGGCTCACGCCCCAGGTGGCCAAAAGGGTTTCCAGCGGCCGCCCATACAAAAAGCGAATCACCCCCCGCTCCAGAGCCAGACCCGCCAGGGCCGTGACGACAAAAGCGGCAACCAAGGCTGGAAAGATATACAGATCCCGCCAGGGATCTCCCAATTGTCGGAAGGCATTTTGCACAACAAAGGTGGTGTAGGCCCCCAACATCATCAGCTCCCCATGGGCCATATTGATCACCCCCATGAGGCCGAAGACAATCGCCAGGCCCAGAGCGGCTATCAGCAAAACGGTGCCAATACTGATGCCGTTAAACAAGCTATCCAAAAGCAAGGTCATCGGCAGGGGATCCTCCTTCTTTACCCGTTGACTGGGGACGCGCTTCCAACTCCAGGACGGGATCCCCAACTCACCCGCAAGGGATCCCGCACCCAGCGCTCAACAGGGCTAGCTGACTTTGAAGCGACCGCCTTTGGCCGGATCCGACCAGTCGCAGGCAAAGCCCTTGGTTTCCGCCACAAACTGGTTCCAGGGCTGTGGCTCCACAGCGTCTGTAGAAAAGATGACATCAAACAGCCCATCAGAGCGCACCTGGCCGATCCGCACGTACTTGGTCAGGTGGTGGTTGGTGTTCATCGTCACCAGACCCTCTGGGGCATCAAAGGTTTGGCCGTAGGCTGCTTGGCGCACCGCGTCGATCTCCACGGTTCCCGCTTTTTCCACCGCCTGCTTCCAGATGTAAACCATGATATAGGCCGCTTCCATCGGGTCGTTGGTGACGCGGTTTTGGCCGTATTCTGCCTTGAAGGCTTCCACAAACTTCTTGTTGGCAGGCGTATCCACCGTCATGAAGTAGTTCCAGGCAGCGTAGTGGCCTTCTAGGAACTCGGAGCCAATCGCCTGCACCTCTTCTTCGGCAATGCTGACGGACATAGAGGGATAGCGATCCGGCTCCAGACCGGCTGCTTTCAGTTGCTTAAAGAAGGCCACATTGCTGTCGCCATTCAGGCTGTTGTAGATCACGCCGCCGTTGGGAAGAGCGGCACGGATTTTGCTGATAATGGGAGTCACTTCGGTGTTGCCCAGAGGCAGGTAATCTTCTCCCACAACCTTGCCGCCCAGGGCCTCTAACTGGGCCTTGATGATGGTGTTGGCCGTGCGGGGGAAGACATAGTCGGATCCCACCAGGAAAAACTCTTTGCCCTTGTTCTTGAGCAGCCATTCCACAGAAGGCTCGATCTGCTGGTTGGGGGCAGCGCCGGTGTAGAAGATGTTTTTGGAGCACTCTTGTCCTTCGTACTGTACGGGATACCAGAGCAGGTGTTGCTTGGATTCAAATACCGGCAAAACTGCCTTGCGGCTGGCCGAGGTCCAACAGCCGAATACCGTTGCCACCTTGTCCACATCGATCAATTTGGTGGCTTTCTCGGCAAAGGTTGGCCAATCGGAGGCGCCATCCTCGATGATGGGCTCGATCTGCTTGCCCAAAACCCCACCGGCGGCATTGATCTCTTTAATGGCTAGCTTTTCCGCATCCACCACACTGGTTTCCGAAATGGCCATCGTGCCGCTGAGGGAGTGCAAAATGCCAACGCGAATAGTCTCTCCCTGAGCATAGGCAGGCACAGACCGCTTCACCCAGATCTGCGGCCCTAAGGCAGCCCCGGCTCCGGCCAGCGCGCCCATTTTCAGCACTTGACGACGATTAAAAGATTGAGCCATCGGTAAACTCCGAAACGAGGTGAGTGCAAAGGATGTAGCGAAGTGTGGTTACAGCAGCCTGGCCAACGGGGGGAAGGACTCAGCTCATCACCTTGCCCATGGATCAGCTTGCCCAACTGCGCTCGGCTGAGGTTTTCACCAATGCCTTCCCAACATCAACAGAGGGAAAAGCCAGTTCTGCAGTCGAGAGAGCGTCGTGCGCCCCTGTTGCCTGGACGTGTTTTATCAAACCCATTCAGCCAGGAAGAAATTGTGTTGCGAGATACTTTTTTCCAGAATCTGAGCCTGTTCTCGCCAAGCTCCCAGGGATCCCTTGCTCTCGGCATAATGGAGATTTCGAGGTTGAAAATTGATGGCTTATGGTGCAACAGGCTGGCTATGGATCTTGGCGATCCCCAATTACCGCTGACCTGGTGGTGGCCGGATCCCTACGCCTAGGGCAACCGGCTTGGGACAAGGGGGGTCTCTACTGGACGGAGGGCCGCCCGCAGGAGAAGGGGCGCAACGTGCTGATGCGGCGAGCTGCCGACGGGACGGTGCAGGAACTGACGCCAGCACCCTTCAACGTGCGCACGCGGGTGCATGAGTACGGCGGCGGCGCCTACTGGGTCTCCGAGGGGGTGGTGTATTTCTGCAACTTTGCCGATCAACGGCTGTACTGCCTGCTGCCGGCTTCGGATCCCCAGCCCCTCACCGAAGCTGGCCCCTACCGCTATGCCGACGGGGTGGTGGACAGGAGGCGCCGGCGCATCCTCTGCGTGCGCGAGGATCACAGCCGCCAGGGAGAGCCGGAAAATACCCTGGTTGCCATCGATCTAGAAAGCGGATCCCAGCAGGTTTTGGCCAGGGGCCACGATTTCTACGCCAGCCCGCAACTGAGCCCAGACGGTCAGATCCTGGTGTGGCTGGCCTGGGATCACCCCCAGATGCCCTGGGACGGCACGGAGCTGTGGCGGGCGGAAGTGGCTCCTGACGGCAGCTTGGGAGAACCCCAGAAACTCGTTGGCGGCCCGGCTGAGTCCATTTTCCAGCCCCAGTGGTCGCCGCAGGGGGAGCTTTACTTTGTTTCCGACCGCAGCGGCTGGTGGAACCTCTACTGCTGGGATCCCCAGGGCCCCATTTCCCTCTGTCCTATGGAAGCGGAGTTTGGGGAGCCCCAGTGGGTGTTTGGCCTGAGCACCTACGGCTTCTGTGGGGATGGGCAAATCCTGGCCATCTATCGACAAGAGGGGCTCTGCCACCTGGCGCTTTTGGATCCGCGTTCAGGACAGAGGCAGGAGCTCCCCCTGCCCTACACCGAGCTCCACAACCTCCAAGTTAGCGGCGAAAAAGCTGCCTTCCTGGCCGGATCCCCCAGCGAAGCCATGGCCTTGGTCTGTCTGGACTTACCTTCTGGCCAATTGGAGGTGGTGGCCCGTTCTAGCAGCGTGGCAATAGATCTGGAGTATTTGTCGATCCCTGAGCCCATCACCTTTCCCACCTCGGGCGGAGCAGTGGCCTACGGCTTCTTCTATCCCCCCAAGAACCGCGACTTCGTGGCCCCTGCCGGCGAAAAGCCGCCCCTGCTGGTGAAAAGCCACGGCGGGCCCACGGGAGCAACAGCAGCCGTGCTCGACCTGGGGATCCAGTACTGGACCAGCCGCGGGATTGCCGTTTTGGATGTCAACTACCGCGGCAGCAGCGGCTATGGACGGGCCTACCGGGAGGCCCTCAAGGGCCAATGGGGCCTTGTGGACGTGGAAGATTGCATTGCTGGAGCCCGATTCTTGGCCCAACAGGGCCGGGTTGATGGCGAGCGATTGCTCATTCGCGGCGGCAGCGCCGGCGGCTACACCACGCTGGCAGCTTTGACCTTTCACACCGTCTTCAAGGCCGGTGCCAGCTACTACGGGGTGAGCGACCTGGAGGCCCTGGCACAGGACACCCACAAGTTCGAGTCCCGCTACTTGGACAGCTTAATTGGCCCCTACCCGCAACGACGAGATCTCTACCGGGAGCGCTCTCCCATCCACCACCTGGATGGCCTCAATTGTCCGGTTATTTTCTTTCAGGGCTTGGAAGACGCCATCGTGCCCCCCAATCAGGCAGAGAGGATGGTAGCCGCCCTGCGGGCCAAAGGGATCCCGGTGGCCTATGTGCCCTTCGAGGGAGAACAACACGGCTTTCGCCAGGCGGCCAACATCAAACGGGCCTTAGAGGCGGAGCTTTATTTTTATGCTCAGGTGCTGGGGTTTCCGCCGGCAGAAGCTCTTGAGCCCGTTCGGATCGAGAACTTAGACACCTGAGGATGACTGCTCAGCTAGACCCAGGCTAATGGCTGTGGGCCAACAGGTTGGGCTCGAAGACAGCCATCTCCAACTGAAACGGGATCCCCAGGTGGGCCAGCCAGTCCTGCAACGGCTCATCGGCCAGCGCCCGGATCTGCCCTTGGGGGGAAATGTGGGCCGGGCGGTGCCAATTGCCCAGTTGATGCATCACTTGGCCCATCTGGATCGGGTTTTCCGGTTGAATCAAGAGTACCGGTTCGGCTTGGGCTTTGACCCGGATGTGTCGCTGCGCATCCGCGTAGAGTAGATCCCCATCCTGAAGATGAGTGCCGCGAGGCAGCATCAACTGGATTACCGTGCCCTGATCGCTCACCAGCCGCTGCCGGGATCGCTGGCGGTCATGCCAAGTGAGGCAAACCACTTCCAAGTGGCCGGGGATCCCCTCTGGCGGCTCTTCCAGCAGTTGCATCACCGTAATAGCCACGGGATCCTCTGCCGCAGTGTGCCGCCCTTCGCTCATGGCAGGGACTCCAGATACTGGCTGAGGTCTTCTTGCAGGCGAGAGAACTCCACTTCAGTGGAAAGGCGCAGCACCTTGGTTTTCAAAGTTACCAGCACCTTGGCTGCATGGGGGCCAGTCCAGATATTGGGGTTGCAGAACATCTCCAAGCTGAAATCCTCAGCAGGGTAACGAAATTCAACGGGATCCTGAGGCTGCTGGCGGGAGCTGCGCTTAAGTCGCTCCCAAAGAATCTGCAGAACCTCGTGCCATTGTTGTGCTGCCTCAGGGGGAAGGGAGAAGCTGGCCGAACCGGTTGCGAAGTTGAAGGCAAACTGAGGAAAATGGATGGTCATAGAAGCCCGTACCTTCGGCACGCGTTCTCTGGAGGGCAGCATTGGATAACAACAGTATCTTACGTCAGCTTTTGCTGATGGGCGTCGGCACCACCACCTTGCTGGCAGAGCAGTTGAAGAAGGCTGCCGACGATCTGGTGCAGAAGGGCCAGCTCAACCCAGAAGAGGCATCCAATCTCATCAACAACCTGCTCAACCAGGTAAAATCCGAGCAGAGCAACTTTGAATCCTACGTGCAGCGGCAGGTGCGCAACGTTCTACAGGATTTGGGCGTGCCCCGCCAATCGGAAATGGACGAGCTGCGCGGGCGGCTGGATCGGCTGGAACGGCAGGTGCGCAATCTGGAAAATCAGGTTTACCGCCGGTAGCCGAGGCCCAGTTGGCCGTCGAGCAGGGCATTGCCAAACGTCGCTACCCCGCAGCCAACCCCCAGATCCAGTCCCAAAGTTCATTCCAGTTTCCATGCCGAGCGAAGTTTTGACCGTTACAGGCCGAGGCATCCCCCTGCTGGGCAACGACATCGACACCGATCGGATCATCCCGGCCCGCTTTTTGAAGTGCGTCACCTTTGAGGGCTTGGGCCGGCACGTGTTTGCCGACGACCGCGCCCAAGCTTCCGGCCAGCATCCCTTTGACCTGCCCCAGTACCAGGGAGCCGAAATCCTCGTGGTCAACGCCAATTTTGGCTGTGGCTCCAGCCGCGAGCATGCGCCGCAAGCGCTGGCCAAGTGGGGGATCCGCGCCCTCATCGGCGAAAGCTTTGCCGAGATCTTCTTCGGCAACTGTTTGGCCCTGGGGATCCCTTGTGCGACGGCGCCGGCGAGCCTGATCCAAACCCTGCAAAAGGCGGTGGCCGAGGATCCACAGCTTCGGTTGACCCTGGATCTGCCCAACAAACAGGTGCGCTGGCAGAACCATGCCGCTGCTGTGGAGATCCCTCAGGGGGCCTGGCAAATGCTGGTGCAGGGCACCTGGGATGCCACAGGGCAATTGCTGGCGGCCACAGCCCAGATTCAACAAGTAGCCGCCTGTTTACCCTACCTGCGTTGGCAGCGAGCCCGTTGAGCAGTCCTCTTCCCCCCGATACCCATACCTGGCTGGGCAGCGCCGACCCGGATTTTTTGGATCTGGCCATCCGGGAGATAAAAGCTGCGGATCCGGAGGCCGCCGTACAGCGGCTGCGGGAGGCGCCCGGCTTGGTGTGGGTGTGCAGCCAACGCTCGTTTGTTGACCTGGTGGAGGCTTGGCAGGCTGACCCGCCCATTTTTTTGCGCCACATCTGCCCCATTCACCGAGAACAGCGGCTAGACGAGGGATCCCTGAGCAAATTGCACCTTGATGAGGAAATGTTGGCGGCCATCGACCCCATGCGCAGCTTTTCGGTGCAGACGCGCCTGTTTGGAGGGCCGAATCTCAAGCCCTTTCAGGTCAACGAAGCCCTGGCCGAACAGGTGATCGCGGCGGTGGGAGCCCCCCTGCAGGTCAAAGATCCCCAGCAGGTGATCTCGGTGGTGATCCTGGCCGAGACAGGAGGGATCCGGGCCTGGCTGGGCCTATCCCTGGCTGCACAGAACCTCTCCAACTGGGCTGGCGGGATCCACCGCTTCCGGCGGGATCCAAACCAGATCAGCCGCTCCGAGTTTAAGCTGCTGGAGGCCATCCAGGTGTTTCAGGTTCCTTGGGTAGCGGGCGGACAGGCTTTGGATCTGGGGGCAGCGCCGGGGGGATGGTCGCGCATTTTGCGCCTGTATGGCCAGCAGGTGACAGCAGTGGATCCGGCCGACTTGGACGAGCGCCTCAGCCAAGATCCGGGGATCTGCCACCATCGCCTCAGCGCCCAAGCCTACTTGGCCCGTAGCCCAGGCCGGTTTCACCTCATCCTCAACGACATGCGCATGGATGGCTCGGCCTCTGCCAACTTGATGGCGGCTTTCGCCCCCCATCTGGAGCCACAGGGAGCGGCCCTGATGACCCTGAAGTTGCCCCACCGGCAGCGCCTGCGGGTGCTGCGGCAAAGTCTGGAGATCTTGGGTCGTGCCTTCTCTGTGGTGAGGGCCCGTCACCTGTTCCACAACCGCAGCGAAGTCACCCTCTACTTGAGGGTCCCTCAATCTGCCGTTTCCACCACCTGAATTTCCCGGCGGAGCACCATCTGGCGAATGGACTCCAGCAAGTCCATCTCTTCGGGGGAGATTTTGCCGTCGGCCCGGATGGCGCCGACGATTTGGTCAACCTCGGTGCGGGTGAGCTTTTTGTCTTCTAAGGCTCGATTCACCAGCGCTTGCAATTGTGAAAACTCCATAAGGCTCCTCTTCGCTTGAACAGGTCTTGTCGCCTCATTTCCTCGTCTAGGCTATCCGCCCTCTCCAAAATCTCCTGCAAGCGCAAGATTCTCTTCAGGTATCCTAAAGAAAATATGAAACCCAAGAGAGGAAGACATCATGGCTGGCCCGGATCCCAAAAGCACCGCGCACGATTGCGCTACCCTCTGTCGAGATGGCTGTGTCTTGGGAGAGGCCTGCCCGCACCGAGAGGCGGCTCGTCAAGCGGTGGCCTTTGTCATGAACACCGACTGGGAGACGCTGATGCAGATTGCCGAATCCAAAAACCTGCCCAAGAACCTGCCTCAAGGCGAGTTGGATCCCCTCCAGTTTTTGGAGAATTACCGCCTGGGTGGATAAGCCCCAACCCCATCTCTCCAAGGACAAGGGATCTCCCTGAGCAATCACAGGTTTTAAGCCATACTGAATTTGTGGGATCCCTGGATTCTATGGTTTGGCCTTGGATTGTCTTTGGCTTGGTTCTCATCGCCTCTGAGCTGTTTTTGCCGGAGTTGGTAGCCGGCCCGGTAGGGGTAGCGGCCCTGGGGGCCGCCCTTTTGGCCTACTGGGGTTGGCCCATTTGGGCACAATTTTCGGCTTGGATCCTGCTCTCCATTGGATTGATCGTCCTCAGCCGACGCCTAGTCCCTTCCGGTTCGACTCAACTAGAAGATCTTCTCAAAGAATCGCGAGAGGCACGGGCAGTTACAGCGATCCCGGCTGGTCAGCGCGGTCGGGTCTCTTATCTCGGTTCCACCTGGAATGCCAAGTGCAGCATCCCCAACCTCGAAATCCAAGCCGGGCAGGAGCTCTACGTGGTGGAGCGGCAGGGAAACACCCTCATTGTCATGCCGGCCAAGATGCTGAAGTCTTGATCTGAACGGATTTTCCATTCCCCTATCGCCCTGAGGGGGCTGCCGCAGCCTTGTTCAAGTGTGCATTAGCGGCGGGGATCTGTCATAATCGCAAAAGCTAAGCCGGGATGTAGCGCAGCTTGGTAGCGCATCTGCTTTGGGAGCAGAGGGCCGCAGGTTCAAATCCTGTCATCCCGATCCTGCTTGTACAACGAGTTGAGCTGTTCGCCTGCTTGTCGAGGGTCGGGGGCAACCATCAGCTCTTCGATGCTGGGAAATTCGCAGCTCAGGTGTGGGCAGCCTTTGGTCATAGCCAGTCTGTTGCCAGTATGATAGTGCTCCTGCTGCAGCAGGGATCCCTGTCAACCTCGCTCTCAACTCAGCTCCCTTTAGCCATGGCAACCCAATCCCCTTCCACCTCGCTGATTCGGTTCCTCGCCGCCGCCGTATCCGAGAGCATTCAACGGGCGGCAGGCCAACTGGGATCCCTAACACCTGAGCAGGCGGCAGGGGTTACTCCCGTGATCCAGATCCCCAGCGATCCCCGCTACGGCGACTACGCCTGTCCTACCCCCTTGGGGATGGCCAAGCTCTGCCGCATGGCGCCGGCCCAAATTGCCCAAACCCTGCAAAAACACCTGGATCTGCCGGACATAGAAACCGAGGTGGCAGGCGGTGGGTACCTCAACTTCCGGCTGGGGGATCCCTTTTTGGCCGAGCGATTGCAAGAGCTGTTGCGGTTGGGGGAAGATTTCGGCAAAACCGCTGCCCCCCATCCCGAGCGCATCCTGCTGGAGTATGTTTCCGCTAACCCAACGGGGCCGCTGCACGTGGGACATGGGCGCTGGGCTGCCGTCGGCTCGACCCTGGCCAACCTGCTGCGCTGGACGGGGCACCAGGTGGAGCGGGAGTTCTACATCAACGATGCTGGCAACCAGATGCGGCTCCTGGGCCAGTCGCTAGAAGTGCGGGTGCGACAACTGCAAGGCGAAGAGGTGGCTCTGCCGGAAGATGCCTACCACGGCAGCTATTTGGTCGATATCGCCCGGCGGCTGTTGGATCAGGTCAAGGCCGGGATCCGCCCTCTGCCCACCACCCCGGAAGAGTACACCGATTTTGCTTACCAGGAAATGCTGGCCTGGCAACAGCAGACCCTGCAACAACTGCGCACCGAGTTCGATCACTGGTTTAGCGAACGCCGCCTGCACACCCCCGATCCCCAGACAGGGCTGAGCGCCATCCAACAGGCTTTGCAGGAGCTGCAGGAGCGCGGCTTCCTCTACAGGGCTAAGGCGCCGCGGGGTGAGGATCCCAAGCCGGGGGCGGAAGAGGCCGTCTATTTCAAAACCCAAGAGTTTGGCGACGACAAGGATCGGGTGGTGCAAAAGGCCGATGGCTCCTTTACCTACCTGGCCGCCGATATTGCCTACCACCGCGACAAAGTGCGGCGGGGCTATCAGCGACTCATCAACATCCTCGGCTCGGATCACCACGGCTATATCGGTCGTTTAAGGGCGGCGGTGGGCGCCTTCAGCCCAGAGGTCAAGCTGGAGATCCTGATTGGACAATTTGTCAAATTGTTCAAAACCGACCCGGAAACCGGCGAGAAGACCGAAGTGCGCATGTCGAAGCGCACCGGCAATTTTGTCTCCTTAAACGATCTTATTGAGGATCCCGAAATTGGCGTGGGGGTCGATGCAGCCCGCTGGTTTTTGCTCAGCAGCAGCATGGACAGCCCCATCAACTTTGATTTGGATTTGGCCGTCAAGCAAACTTTCGACAACCCGGTGGTCTATGTCCACTACAGCCACGCCCGCTGCTGTACCCTGCTGCGGCGGTTACAGGAAGAGGAACAGGTGCAGCTAACCGCCACAGTTGCTTTGACGGAGCAGCAAAAACTGCCCTACAAAGAACCTGAAGAGCGATCCCTGCTGCTGCGCCTCTTGGCCCTGCCCGATGAGCTGATTGCCGCTGCCGAAGAGCGCGCCCCTCACAAGATCATTCGCTATGCCGAGGCGATTGCTGCCGATTTCAACAAGTTTTACGACAACTGCCGCATTTTGCCCCTCTTAAAAGAGGATCCCCTTTTGGCCCAAGCCCGCATCCAATTGGTGCAGGCCACGCGACAGGTTTTATTTAACGTGCTCACCGGCATTCTCGGCCTGAGCGCGCCAGAGTCGATGTAGATGTTAAGTAAAACCGATCCCCATCCCAAGACGAGAGGGAACTTGGGGATCAACTGCCTAAGTTTCGACTCTGTGGGCGCGCAAGAGCACGTTGGTTCCCAATCCCTCTTGGGCCATCCAAAAAGCGCAAATCCACCACGAAACCTCGTCTTGGCGATAAATGCCACGGGTGAGGGGATAGGATTGCAAAAGGTCAGCCATCTGCGATAAAGCTGGCACCTCAGCCACATAATTGGCCCACACTTCGGGATCCAGATCCTCGTAAACGTAATCGGACGGGAAATATAGGTGGCTTGCTTCTAGGCCGGGCCGGTCGGTCAGGAGTAGCTGAGCGGGGTCAGAAGACTCACATCCCAAGCGATCCCCAATTTGAAACGTGAGTTGAAACAAGCGGTTAATCAGATCGAATTGTTCGGGGTTCATAATTTCAGAATTCCCAACTTGCGGGTGTGGGGTGAGCATCAGAATTGACAGGTGCGACGGCTGCGCTCCAGCTCCGGCTCGATCCAAGAGAGGGCAAAGTGGCTCACACAAGGCAACTGCGGAAAGCGGCGGGCCAGGGATCCCATCTGGATTTCCAAGCTGGGGCGTTTTCGCTGCGCTTGTCCCCATAGGCCGGCGATGGCCGGGCAGACAAAGGTTTGGGGAGAGGCCACGGCCAGGATTTGCCCCACCTGCTGCACCACACAGGAGCCATCCTCGCACTTGGCATAGGCCATCGGGTGCCACTCCATGTTTGGATCAAAACGATCCCAAGGCTGGAGACGGGCGTCGAACCCTTCTCCCACCGCCTGGTTGCCCTCGGGGAAAAAGACGGCCCCGGTCGGGATCCCAAGGCTTTGGGCCGGTTGGGCAGCTTGCCGCAGGTAATCGAGGATCCCATAGCGGGCAAACTCAACGCTGAGCTGCCAGAGCTGCTCTTGCCAGCGCTCCTGTCGGAGAGCGGCGCTAGGGGTAGGGGTGGGATCCGGCGGCGCTGCTTTTGGACGGGGAGCCGCCAAATTCTCTAAATCCCTATTCCCTGAATCACCTTCTGAATCGGCATGGGTGGAATGCCAATTCTCGCCTGCTTTGCTTTGGGCCATCCCGTCCCCTAGTTCTGGAGAAAGCGGCCGCTCCCTGCTTGCGCTGGGCTTGGGATCCCCTGGCTGGCGCCAGCGGGGCTCTTCGGCATAGGTGGCATCCAGATGGAGAACATCTGCCACAGTAATATAGCCCTGGCTGAGGTAACGCTCCAGCAAGGCTCGGCCCGCCGGGTTTTCTGCCAAATCCAGGTAGGCTTGCCGGGCTGCCTCCCCATGGATCCACAGATCCTGGACGGTGGCTGCCAGGCTGGATCCCCCAGAGCCGCGGGGATAGCGAATGTAGTCGAAGAGGATCCCATCCGGCTGCCGCTGCAGGATGCGGCGGATCAGCTCGGCAAAATCCCGTCGCGCCAGAGGATGAAAGGGATCCACAAACACCTCATCCGGGCTGCCCAAATCTTCTGCAAGGGCTGTCGCCGGATCCAAGACGGTGGTGAGGCCACGGCCGTTGCGGGCCAAGACTGCCTGGCGACCTGGGAGAAGCCCGTAGCTGTAGCCGAAATTGAGGGAAAACACCCAGGCATAGGCCGATAACCCCCGCCGTCGCGCCGCCTTGAGAGCCAGATCCAACAAATCGGCATTGGGCTGCAGGCTGGGCCAGATCCCGCCCGCCCCATCGGGCAGAATGGAGCGGCCATCGTAAAACGTCTCGATAAAAACGCGGTTGTAGCCCAGGTTCACCACCTGGTCAAACACCTGATCCAGTACGCCTGGATTGGCATCACAGGGATGCAAGCGCACCCAAATGGACTGAATCTGCGGCCAACGGCGGCTGCGGCAGGCCATCAAGGCAGCGCGATGTTCGGCTAAGACTTGGGTGTATTCGGCCCAAGCGGCCTCTGATTGGGTGGCCTGCTGGCGCAGTTGAGCCTTGCGCGCCACTTCCTCAGGGGGTTGCCGGCAGAAGGCATCGAGCTGAGGAGCAGACAGGGATCCTGTCTGGTTCTCGCTGCCCTGAAGCGCGGAACCGGAGTCCGGGAAAAGAGAATGGCCAAACCTAGGGAATTGGGCCTGGGCGGCAATTCCGGATCCCAGCCACATCAGTGCGCCGAGCACACCTACAAGCCATTTCCGCTGCCGCCTCGGCAACCTTAACACCCTTAACCCCATCGAGAATTGCTTTAGCTCTATCTCCCCCTAGAGATCGGCAGGCCCGAGGCAATTGTTCCCGCCCCCAGCCAATTGCATTCAACTTTGAGAGGAGAGCTAGAGCTTGGGATCCCTTGCCCTATCTGCCTCAATCTGGGCCAACTGCTGCCGGGCCGCCTGCCGCATTACCTCCACCGGCACAGGCTTGCCCCCCAGCCAGAGGGAGAGGGCCTTGGCCCCCTGGTGGATCAGCATCTCCAGCCCACTGATGGGGGTATGGCCTAACTCTGCGGCCATCCGCAGCAGGGGAGTGGGATCCGGTACATAGATGAGATCGTAGACAACGGCGCCGGCGGGCAGAAGGTGCAGCTGCTCCCGGCTAAGGGGAGACAGCTCGGCAGGGGATCCCGGCTTGTACATGCCCACGGGGGTGGTGTTGACCACAAGGGAAGTCTCGGGCAAGTGGCGATCCAGCTCGGCCCAGCTCAGCGTTTCCACCTGGGGCCAGGTCTGTTGCAAAGCCCGTAACTTCTCAGGGGATCGCCCGGCCACCCGTACTGGCCCCAACTCCAACTCCAAACAGCCCTGGATGGCCGCCCGCGCCGCCCCGCCACAGCCCAGGATCAGGGTCGGGATCCCCTTTTCCAGGCCCAGCAAAGGCTGAACAAAGCCGTCGATATCGGTGTTGGTGCCGCCCCAGCCTCCCTCCGGCAAGGCGTAGACCGTGTTTACTGCTCCCACCTTTGCCGCCCGCGCTTCCACCTGGCTGAGCAAAGGCAGAATCGCCTGCTTGTGGGGAATGGTGACGTTAAACCCCCGCACCCCGATGGCCGCCAGCCCGGCCACCGCCACTGCCAGGCGCTCTGCCGCCACCGGAAAGGGCACGTAGCAGTAGTCTTCTCCCATGGCCGCCAAGGCAGCGTTGTGCATCGCCGGGGATAGGCTGTGGACCACCGGATCCCCGATCAGGCCCAGCAATTGCGTACTTCCCGAAATCCGCCTGTCCACCCCAGCTCCTAAGGGATCCCTGCCCTGTAGCTCCGACTAGTTAGACTCCGACTCCACCCGATCTAAAGTTTGCCGGTAGCGCTGCCGCCAACTGGCCAGGGATTCTTCCGAAATGTGGTCGATTAAACTGCTCATCTCGCCCAGGATCTGGTAGACGCGGTCAAAGCTTTGGCGGGTGCGCTCTTCTTGATCTGGCTGGCGCACCTGCACCAGGTACAGGCTCATCTTGATGGTTTGCAACCGGTTTTTGCCCAGATCTTCCAGCATTTCCCGAATTTGCCCGATCGCCTCCTGCCGCACCCGGCGTTGCCGCCGCCGCAACAGCCAGAACAGGATGCCGTGGATAACTCCCACCACGGTGGCGCTGATCGCCGTTGCCGTCGCCGCGGAAAGAGCGCTGCGGCTGGCCACCCAGCCGCTGAGTAGGATTACGCCTATCCCCACCGCCGTCAGGATCAGCTCGATGTTGTTGAGAAACCACCTTCTTGCTGGCTTCCAGATGGCGGATTGGCTCCGACTAGAATTGAACATGGCTGTTCTTCCCACCTCCCACCTGCCTATTCTGCTGCGGCCAACCCACCGCCGGATTCTGGGGATCGGACTTACCGGCGCAGTCGCCATCCTCCGCGGCCCAGTTGACGCTTCAGACGCCGCCGCGGTTTCCGCCGGCGGATCCCCAAGGGCTGCTGAGAGCGGGATCCAGCTTCAAACCGCTCAGCCCTAGGCTCCCGCACCCCTTGGCTGAGATCCTGGTTGTGTTGCCGCAACTCCTCGAGCTGCCTGAGGCGAGTTTCCAGCTCTTGGCGTAGCTCGGCATTCTCTTTTTCTAGATGTTGCAAACGCTTCAGCAGCTCTGAGGACGCCGTCCCGCTACTGCAATCGGAAACCGGGATGGGATGGGGTGCAGTCACCACCGAAGTGTGGACATTTTTGCTGTCTCGCAGGGCTTGGGCAGCCCGTCGCACCAGGGCCACCCCCTTGGGATCGTCCTTATCTGTGAGGGTGGCCGCCCCAAATTGAAGCTGCACCGGCAGCGCTCGCCCATTCACCACAAAGGGATCCTGGATCAACCGCTGGCAGCAGCGCTCGGCGGCAATCTGGGCAGCAGCCAGAGTGCTCCCCGGCAGCACCACAATAAACTGCCCCTCGTCGTAGCAAAAGAGGTCATCCCCCTCTCGCAAGTTGTGGGCCAAGCGATCCGTAAACAGCTTGAGAAGAGCAGCCCGACCGCCGGCCTCTAGGCCTTGCCCCAGAGCACTGAGGTTGGCCAAGCGCAGCACAAACAAACTGAGGGGATCTGATTGGGCACGGGCTTGGGCCACCCGCAACGGCAAGCGAGTAACCAAATCCTGCCGATTGCCCAAAGCAACCGAGCCAGAAGGAGATGAGACTTGTTTTTGTCCAGTCTGGAGCAGATATTGCTGGCGGCGGCTCTCCACAATGCGCAGCCCTGCCCGCACCCGCGTCAGCAGCTCTGCCGCCTGAAAGGGCTTGGAGAGGAACTCATCGGCTCCGGCTTCTAACGCCCGCTCCATGTTGTCGTTGCCCTCGCGGGCGGTCATGAGGATGTAGTACACCCAAGCATATTCGGGTGATTGCCGTAGCTGCCGGCATAGATCCAGGCCATTTAGATTGGGCATGACCCAGTCGGCGATGATGAGATCTGGGATCCGGCGGCGGATTTGCTCCAGGGCAGACAAGCCATCCAAAGCATAAGAAATACTACAGCCCTGCTTACCCAAAAAGTTGGACAACATCTCTGCCACCATGTAACTGTCATCCACGATCAGCACATGGGCCCGCAAGCTGCTGGCTCCGCCTTTGCTTGCGCCCAAGCCCGCCTGAGGGCCTTCAGACGTACCAGTGGCAGCAGCGTTCTCCAAATTGGGATCCACGGGTAAGCCAAAGCCAGATGACAAGGAAATCCGGGAAAGCGAACTTTCCCGTGTTTTCCATCGTTATTCTAGACGTAGGGATTGGCAGCCACTACCTAACTTTGCCGGGTTATTTTTTTGAGATTTTTGAAGTTTCGCAGTCATTCTAAACGCGAGGAAGATGCTTCTGGGCGTTCCCCGCTACTGCTCCTCACGCCCCCAGGGGGAATCCTCCTCTGCCCCAGGGAGAGGGAAGGCAGGGTTCGCCGTGACTTCATGGCCACCCCAGGAACCTAGAAACGAATCTCAAGCGTGACTTGGGCGCGCACGGCTTGTTGTCCTCCTTCCACCGGTGTGGAAGCTGCTTCTAGGCGGGCATAGTCTGCTTGAGCAGCCAAAGGAACTGGCGGCGCGATGGAGCCCTCGCTGTGAATTTGGATGCCCTCCACAGAACGAATGCTCAGGTTCAAGGCCCTCAACACATCGCTGGCTTGACGTTGGGCATCTTCCACGGCCTGGGTCAGGGCACGGCTGCGCGCCTGCAGCAAGGTGGCCTCATCCGCTCGGAAGCTGACCGATTCCACCTGGGTAGCTCCGGCGGCCACGGCTTCATCCAGCACCTGTCCGGCTCGGGCTATGGGTACTTCAAATTGCAGGCTGTTTTGCCCCTGTACCCCGGTCAGGCGGGGTGGGCTCTGCTGGTAGTCGTATTGCGGATAGAGAGAAATGCCGGTGGTCTGCAGGGCGCTCACCTGCAGCTCTTTGAGGCGGTTCACCAGCCGCTCCGAGCGCTCGGCCACCTGTTGCTGTACCGATTGCGCCGTCTCCCCTTGGAGCACCACCCCCAGCCGGATTACGGCAATGGAGGTTTCCACCGCAACAGACCCCTGGCCGGTTACCGTCAAAGTTCGGGATCCCTCACCGGGACTGGCCATTGCCCCGCCTCCAGCGATTGCGTTCCAACCCAACAGTGCCAGCGCCAGTACCACGCCCAGCCAGGCCACCCCCTTCAGCCTTTTCCACCCCTTGAGCCTGTCCATTACTTCCCCCTTTCAGTCGTTAACCCCAGCCTACTCCCACCGTTCCTCCACCTGATCTGACAAAAGCCCCAGCCACCAGTTCCCTAACCTCACCCAGCCGCTGCGTTCTTGCCCCCCCGGATTGCGTATCCGCACATAAAACACGCGTTGATACTTGGAAGTGCTGCCGGAAAAAGGCCCCAGCCGCCAATACCGCGCCTCCTGGCTCAGAATGGAGTAGACATGCTTTGCCGCCCACCGCTGCAGCAGCTCCTGGCTGCGTCTTTGTTCCCAGACAAAAATTCCCAGGAACAGGGCAACGGCAACCACTGCCCCCAGCAGGGCCAATACCAGCTCAGACATAGAGATAGACAGCAAGGCTATTGCCCATCGTATGGGAGTTGCTCCAAGGCTGGGATCCCCGGCTGCAAAAGTTAACCTTTGCCGCCTCAGCCGCTTCCAAAAGAGCGATCTCCGCTCCTGTATGATCGAGTCAGCGTGGTCAAAACTCGATTTGTTGATTGAGTGAATTGATAAGGTCTTTTTGAGAATGGCTGCATCGAAACTGCGACAACTGCTGCACGACCTGGATGTTGAGCTGCAAAAAACCCCTGGCTTGGATGAAAAGCAGCGACAGCACATCGCCACCATTCGCCAAGAGGTGGAAGCGGTGCTGGCCGAGCTGGGATCCCCGAGTGAGAGCAAGCAAAATCAAGGGCGTAGAGATCGCATTGGGGAGGCGCTGGGCCTGTTCGAGACCTCGCATCCCAACCTCACCCTGATCCTGGAGCAAGTGATCGACACGCTGGCAGGGATGGGTTTGTAGTTTATGAGGAGGGCTCACCAGCAAGCTCCTCTGCCTGCTAGCCTTGGTAATGCGTTGAATAGCTCCTGTTTATGACCGGCACTCTCCATCCCACCTCGTTTAACATCACCCGCTCCCAACAGATTTTTGCCCGAGCAAAAGGGCTCATGCCCGGCGGGGTCAGTTCCCCGGTGCGCGCCTTCAAGTCGGTGGGCGGGGATCCCGTCGTGTTTGACCGCGTCTCAGGAGCCTACGCCTGGGATGTGGACGGCAACCAGTACATCGACTACATCGGCAGTTGGGGGCCGGCGATTGTCGGCCACGCCCATCCCGAGGTGATCGAGGCTCTGCACCGAGCTTTGGAGAAAGGCACCAGCTTTGGCGCCCCTTGCGTTTTGGAAAACGAGCTGGCCGAGCGGGTGATCGAGGCGGTGCCCAGCGTGGAGATGGTGCGCTTTGTTAACTCCGGCACCGAAGCTTGCATGGCGGCGCTGCGCCTGATGCGGGCCTACACGGGGCGGGAAAAGGTGATCAAGTTCGAGGGCTGCTACCACGGCCATGCGGACATGTTTTTGGTCAAGGCCGGCTCAGGGGTGGCCACGCTGGGCCTGCCGGATTCGCCGGGGGTACCTAAGGCCGCTACCAGTGCCACGCTGACCGCCCCCTACAACGATCTAGAGGCAGTCAAGGCTCTGTTTGAGCAGCATCCCGACTCCATTGCGGGCGTGATCCTAGAGCCGGTGGTGGGCAATGCCGGCTTCATTCCGCCGCAGCCGGGCTTTTTGGAGGGTTTGCGGGAGCTGACGCAGAAGTATGGCGCCCTGCTGGTGTTTGACGAGGTGATGACCGGCTTTCGCATCAGCTACGGCGGTGTGCAGGCCAAGTTTGGTGTCATCCCCGATTTAACCACCCTGGGCAAGGTAATCGGCGGCGGCCTGCCGGTGGGGGCCTACGGCGGTCGGCGGGAGATTATGGAAATGGTGGCGCCGGCGGGGCCGATGTACCAGGCGGGCACCCTCTCCGGCAACCCCCTGGCCATGACGGCCGGGATCCACACCCTCGATATTTTGCGTCGCCCCGGTACCTATGAGTATCTGGAGCGGATTACCGAGAAGCTGGCGACGGGGCTGCTGCAGATTGCGCAAGAGACCGGGCACGAGATGTGTGGGGGCCATTTGCCCGGCATGTTCGGCTTCTTCTTCACGGCTGGCCCAGTGCGCAACTACGAGGAGGCCAAGCGCTCGGACTTGCAAAAGTTTGCCCGCTTCCACCGCGGCATGCTGGAGCGGGGGGTGTATCTGGCGCCCTCGCAATTCGAGGCCGGCTTCACTTCCTTGGCCCACACCGAAGCCGATGTGGAGAGAACCCTCGAGGCGGCGCGAGAGGTGCTGCGCACGCTCTAGGGTTTCTTCTCCCCTCTCCCCTTGGGAGAGGGGTTGGGGGTGAGGGTGATCTGCACTGGGATCATGGCCGAGCACATCCACCGCAACTGGCGCATCACCACCCAAACCACCGACAAGGGGTTCATTTTTTGCTGTCAGCGGCTACGTCAGGATGGCTCGGTGGAGTTTGCCGCCCCAGCCTACGGCTACTTCCACAATGAGGCCGAGGCAATTTTGGCCGGCATGGTCTGGATCGACCGGCAGCAACTGCCGGATCACCTGGATGGCCTGCTCTTCGACAACGAGGAGCCAGAAAGTTAGCTCAGGGCTTTTTCCCCCACCAACTGTTCCCAGCCCAAGCCTTTGAGGGCAGCGTTGCGCCGCAGTGGGCGGGTGACCAGCTCCAGCAGCGCCTGGGTGTTGCCGAAGCCGTGGATCTGGGCAAAGGTAAACTCCACCGACCACTTGGTGGTGACGCCGCGGGCTTCGAGGGGGTTGGCGTGGGCCATGCCCGTGATTACCAGATCCGGATGCAGGGCTTTGATGCGCTGCAGTTGGTTGTAGTTATCCGGCTTCTCGACAATGGTGGGCTTGGGCACCCCCATCTCCTCGCAGGTGCGCTCCAGGAGGGCCAGCTCGGCGGCCTGGTAGCGCTTGTCGAGGTAAGGGATCCCGATTTCCTGCACCGTCATACCGCAGCGCACCAGGAAGCGGGCCAGGGAGATCTCCAGCAGGTTATCCCCCATGAAGAAGACGCTCTTGCCCCGCAGCAGGCCCAGGTACTCCTGAACCTGGGGGTGACGCCACACTTCCCCTTCCCGCTCTGCCAGGCCTTGAGTCGGGATCCCCAGCTCGCCGGCGATGGCCTCGATCCAGGCGCGGGTGCCATCCGGCCCGATGGGAAAAGGAGCGGTGATGAGCTTGGCCTTTTTGCGGCGCACCAGCGTGGTGGCGGTGCGGCTGAGGAAAGGATTTACCCCCACCACATAGGTGCCCGGCTCGATGGCCGGCAGCTCCTCGTAGCGCTTGGCCGGCAGCCAGCCGGAGACGCGGATCCCGTACTTTTTCAGCTCCAGGGTGAGTTGGGTTACCACCGGATCCGGCACGGAGCCGAAGATCACCAAGGGGGGATGTTTGGGGAAGCCTTCTTCCTCTTTCTTTTTGCCGGGGCGCAGCCCGTAGAAAAGAGCCTGCAGGCCACCCCGCGTCTCCCGCTCTTCTTCCTGCACCTGCTCCGGGCAGCGCTGGGCCATAGAGGCCAAAACCGTGTCTTCCCCCTGGGTAAAGGCGTAGTCGAGGCCATTGGCCCGCGCCACCACAATCGGGATCCCGATCTCCCCTTCCAGCTTCTGGGCTAGGCCCTCTAGATCCATCTTGATGATCTCGGTGGTGCAGGTGCCGATCCAGACGATGACGCTGGGATTGCGATCCCGCTGGATTTGCAGGCACAGCCGCTTCAGCTCCTCGTAGTCGTTGAGCTTGGCGCTGATGTCCCCCTCTTCCAGCTCGGCCATGGCATAGCGCGGCTCGGCAAAGATCATCACCCCCATGGCATTTTGCAAAAAGTAGCCACAGGTTTTGGTGCCGATCACCAAAAAGAAGCTGTCTTCGATTTTGGGGTAGAGCCAAGCCACGCAACTAATCGGGCAGAAGGTGTGGTAGTTGCCGGTCTCGCATTGAAAGTGGAGGGTATTGGAAGCATCCA
Organism: Synechococcus sp. H55.10; assembly: GCF_047502715.1. Classification (NCBI taxonomy): domain Bacteria; kingdom Bacillati; phylum Cyanobacteriota; class Cyanophyceae; order Synechococcales; family Synechococcaceae; genus Synechococcus; species Synechococcus sp. H55.10. The sequence continues at coordinate 60,410 of NZ_JANSJJ010000080.1, read as the reverse complement.
CAGCAGCAGTCATCGTCGGCTCCTAGAAAAGGGTTTGTCAAGCTAGGGGGCGACCAATTGGGGCACGCCCACCAATTTCTCGCTCAGATCCCAGAGCAGCTTGGCCTTGGCCGCATCCCCCGCCTCGTCCGAGACTTCTTGGTTAAAGGGCTTGGCATTTTTCCGTTGCCGGTTGCCCCAGCTCCAGTAGAATCCCGACTGGCGAAACTCCGGATCCGCCACCACCTGGGCCACCCGCTCGCCGGCCAGCTCTTGGGAGACGTAGCCGCCGGTGATGTTTTTCTGAAACCAGGGGAACAGCTTTTGGAAGACGGGATAGTGATGGCGGAAGAGGGCTGTTTCCGCCACACAGCCTGGGTAGAGGGAGAGAAACGTGATGCCGGTGCTCTCGTGGAAGCGGCGGTGCAGCTCCCGCATGGTGAGGATGTTGCAAACTTTGCTGTCTTTGTAGGCTTTGACGGGATCGAACTTGCCGCCATCGGCCATGCTGATCGGTTCCTTGAAGCCCTGGGCAAAGCCCCGCAGATCCCCCAGGTGGGGTTGGGGTGGGATCTTGCCCCCCAGCTCCTTGGGGTTGTGGGTAACCGTGCCCAGGATCACCAGCCGCCGATCCGGATAGGTGGAGCGCTTCAGATCCTCCAGCATCAGGTGGCAGAGCAGGAAGTGCCCCAGATGGTTGGTGGCCATGGTCAGCTCATAGCCCTCCGGGCTGCGCAAGGGCTGCTTAAGCAAGGGCATGTAGATGGCGGCGTTGCACACCAGGGCATCCAGAGAGCGCCCCGACTGGCGAAATTGTTCGACAAATTGCCGCACACTGGCCAAGCTGGCCAGATCGATCGGCATCAGGGTGTAGCTGGGGATCCCCACCTGCTGAGCCATCCGCTGGCCTTTGTTCAGATCCCGACAGGCCATCACCACGTGCCAGCCCCGCTTGGCCAAAGCCAAAGCCGCGTACAGGCCAACGCCCGAAGAGGCTCCAGTAATCACCACGGTGGGTTGCACTTGTGCTTGCATATCCAACTCCTCTGCCATGTCCTCAAGATGGCTCTCCTGCACAATCCATCTTGGGGCGGAAAGCGGGCCAGACAACAAATTGATAAGGTTTGCGACGGTTTTCCGAAACAATTGCTTCACTTTTAGACACACCGGCAAGCTGGCAGGTTTGGGATCCCTTACACCAGCGCCGGCTCCCGTGCCGGGGCGTTGTAAAAGTCCGACAGCAGGGCAAACAGCTCCCGATCCTCAGCAGGCCGGGGCACGATCCCTTCCGGGCGGGCCAGCAGCTCGTCGGCGATGTTCAGGTAGTACTGGCAGACGGGCTCCAGGCTGGGATCCGTCTCTGCCATCTCGAAGAGGGTTTTGCCCTTGACCCGCGAAATGCGAATGTCCTCGACCAGTGGCAGCACCTCGAGCACAGGCATGGGCACTGCCGAGACGTATTGGTCGATGAGATCCCGCTTGCTGGTGCGGTTGCCGATTAGGCCGGCCAGGCGCAGCTTGCGGGTTTTGGCTTTTTCTCGCACCGAGGCGGCAATGCGATTGGCGGCAAACAGGGCGTCAAAGCCGTTGTCAGTAACGATCACACAGTAGTCGGCGTAGTTGAGGGGGGCAGCAAAGCCGCCGCACACCACGTCCCCCAGCACGTCGAAGAGGATGACGTCGTACTCGTCAAAGGCGTTCAGCTCCTTCAGGAGTTTGACGGTTTCTCCCACCACATAGCCGCCACAGCCGGCCCCTGCCGGCGGCCCTCCCGCCTCAACGCAATCTACGCCGCCGTAGCCGCGGTAGATCACATCCTCGGGGTAGATGTCTTCGTAGTGGTAGCCCTTGGCTTCCAGGGTATCGATGATCGTGGGGATGAGAAAACCAGTCAGGGTGAAGGTGCTGTCGTGCTTGGGGTCACAGCCAATTTGCAACACCTTCTTGCCCCGCCGGGCCAAGGCCACCGAGAGGTTGCAACTGGTGGTGGACTTGCCGATCCCACCCTTCCCGTAAACTGCCAACTTCACAGCACGTTCCTCCACAAGCCTGACAAGGGCCATTATCGGCAGCTAACCCACTCCCTGAGAAGTGTTGAGAAGAATTAAGGCAAGCCTGAAACAAGTTAAAGCAATTTCTTAAATCGCCAGACGGACAAGTCCTCGCCCAAAAGATTCTTCGAGCCGATTTTTGGCTTTTTTCCAGCTTTTGTTTTTTGTTTTTTCGTAAAAGCAGATCAAAAACAAATCATTCATCTCTCCGTGGCTTTGACAAGCGCTGCTCCCGTCAACTCGCTGGAGACTGCCGGCGGGATCCCTTTTCCCGCTTTGAGGGAGAGTCTCAAGAATGGTCTCAATGGCCAGAGGAGACGCGGAATCCCCAACTTCAAAAGGGATCTCAGGGATCGAAGGCAAAGGCAATCTGCACGGCCCCTGTAGAATCCACCTCAACCCTGCGCAGGAATTCCCGCAGGTAGGCGCGGCGCTCGCTCTCGCTGAGGTCTTGCCAGAAGGGCAGGATGGAGAGAGTTTGGGCGATCTGGAGGAAGTTGGCAGGAGGGAGCTGTTCCAGCTTTTGGGCCAAACGGGCCGTTTCCGCCCGCAGTTGGTAGCAGCGCTGGGCCAGGGAGGGCTCATCCATCAGTCCAGATTGCTGCAGCTCCTCCAGTTGCCGCAGCCGCTCGCTGTTGGCCTGGATCTGGGCTTGGAGCTGTTGGCGGGTTTGGTCCAGGGCCTGCCGATCCAGGTTTTGGGCACGGTGGGGGAGCTGCTCGCAGACCTGGCGGATCACCTCCTGCAGGACTTGGGCGTAGTGGAGGCTGTAGCGACAGGTTTGGCAACGCAGGTAGAGGTAGGAGGAGCCGTTCCTCTTGGCCTTGCCGGGGGTGGTTTGCACGATGCGCAGAAGGCTGCCACAGGTACGGCAATGGACTAGGCCGGCCAGGGCGCGGGGGGCGCTGGCGCTGCGGCGTGGGATCCTTTGGTTGCGTTTGAGCCAGCGATCGATCTGGGCCGCTTCCGTGCGGCTGAGGAGGGCGGGGTGGGTATCGCGCAGAACGGTGCCGTCGGCATAGGCCAGATCCCCGCGATAGACCGGGTTGAGCAGCCAGTTGCGCCCCGTGGCCACCGAAATGCGCTTGTGGTGTTTTTCTTCCAAAAAGCGCACCGCTTGGCGCAGGGATCCGTAGAGAAGAAAGTGCTGGAAAAAATCCTGAACAACAGGGGCCTGGCGGCGCTCCAGCACATAGCGCTCCCCCTCGCGGCGATAGCCAAAGGGAGCCGGGCCGGGGGGAGGTTTGCCCGCCAGACGGTTGCGGGCTTGGCTGTGGCAGAGGCGGCGGCTTTGCAATTGATGGGGGATCTCGGCCAGCAGCGGGATCCAGTCGGCAGCCTCGCTGGGGGTGTGCAAGCCGGATTGGGTCGCCAGGCTCAGTTGGATCCCCGCCTGTTGGATCTGCAACAGCCGTTGGTGGACTTCCTCCGCCCGCTCCCCCAGATCCGCCAGGCGCAGCAGCAGCACCTGCTGCACCGATCCAGCAGCGATGTCCTGCAACAGCTCCTCCAGATAAGTTCGGGATCCCCAATCGTGCAGGATGGGATCGGCTCCTTGTGCCTTCAGCCAGGCCAACTCCTGCTCCGGCAAGGGGGCGTGGGCAGGTGTGTAGAGGTAGCCGTAAACGCTCATGGACAAGCAACCAAGCTGTGGTCACCGCTGCCGCGCCCGAGCGGAATCGAGCACCTGGCGAATGCTGCCCTGGGCCTGCTGCAATTGCCGACGGGCCTCCTGAACAGAGCACCCCATCAAGGTCACAAGGATCGCCGTTTTGACTTCTCCATCACAAGTCTGCAGCACTTGGGCAGCCGTGGTGGGATCCAGATCGCAAGCCAGGGCTACAATTCGCTCCGCCCGCTGTTTGAGCTTGGCGTTGCCGGCCTGCAGATCTACCATTAGGTTGCCATAGGTCTTGCCCAGGCGGATCATCACTCCGGTGGAGAGGGTGTTCAACACCAGCTTTTGGGCTGTGCCGGCTTTCATGCGGGTGGATCCGAGGATCACCTCCGGCCCCACCAAAGGGGCGATGGCAATCTCCACCTGCTCGGTCAGGGGGGAAGGACGGTTGCAGGCCAGGCCAATCGTGAGCGCCCCAATGCTTCTGGCGGCTTGGATCCCACCCAGCACATAGGGGGTACGACCGCTGGCGGCAATTCCCACAACACTATCTTGAGCTTGGAGATGGAGACTCTCCAGAGCGCGGGCAGCGGCTTCGGCGTCGTCCTCTGCGCCCTCTACCGCCTGGGTCAGAGCCCTTTCCCCCCCGGCGATCAAAGCCACCACCTGTGTGGGGGCAGTGCCGAAGGTGGGCGGGCATTCAGCCGCATCCAATACTCCCAGGCGCCCCGAAGTTCCCGCCCCAATATAGATCAGCCGCCCGCCACGCCCCATCCGCTCGGCAATGGCATCGATGGCTTGGGCGATCGGCTCTGCTTGGTCAGCCACCGCTGCCGGCACCCGCCGATCTTCGGCGTTGATCCGTCTCACCAGTTCCAAGGTGCTGAGGCGGTCAATCTCGGCTGTGGCCAGGTTGGGGCTTTCGGTCAGGGATCCCGGATCCCAGGAGAAATAGGAGGAGGGCATAGCAGCGGCTGTTCAGGTGAGAGGGATCTGTCTTCGCCGGTTCTGGGTTTTGTCCTCTTGGATTCTATCGGTGGCGAGGCGCGGGGTTGAGCCTCTTTCCCTCAGCTCAATGCTAGAGTGAACCCAGCCGAGAAACTGCACGTTCCCGGATCCCTATGCCAAAAGTGCCTGTGCTGAAGCCGGATCAGGCTTACACCTTCAGCAGCTATTTTGATCTTCCCTTTGAACCGGAAGATGTGTTGGCCGAGTTTGGCTATACCTTTACACGACGAAAGATTACCTGGCCAACTCTGGAACGACTGCCCAATGGCGCAGACTTGAGACTCAGCCTAGAGCAGCTTTTACCCTACATTAGCTTAAAAAGTGAAGCAGCTCGTCGAGAAATCCTGATTGCCCCACTTTTACTGAAGGTAGTACAGTATACCCAAGCGCAAATGCGGATCGAATATGCAATTCAAGTCAGCGAGAAGCTTAAAGGTACCCTGGACTACTATCTCTATACAGACCGCTCTTTGCTGGTTGTCGAGGCCAAAAAAGCCGACCTTACTCAAGGCTTAACCCAATTATCTGTAGAGATGATTGCCCTGGATCAGTGGCTCGGCGACGGCCAAGCTGTCCTTACGGGAGCCATCACCTCTGGGGAGCTGTGGCAATTCGCCCTGCTGGATAGACCAAACAAAGGTATCTACCTGGATCCCTATACTTACCCCTATCCCGACGAAGTAGACCGGATCTTATCGATCTGTATAGCTGCGCTGAAATCTGCGGATTTGGAGCGCAGTATTCCCTAGATTTAGATTCGACTTGGAACTTTCGGCTCAGGATCATCAGAAAATTAAACTTATGTCAGCGTTTCAACTGGTTTCTCCTTATCAACCCATGGGGGATCAACCCAAGGCGATTGCCGGCTTGGTGAAGTCAATTTCAGAGGGCCATCGCTTTCAAACCCTGCTGGGGGCCACCGGAACCGGTAAAACGTTTACCGTTGCCCACACCATCCAGCAGGTCGGCAGGCCCACCTTGGTGATGGCCCATAACAAAACGCTGGCGGCGCAACTGTGCAACGAGCTCAGGGAGCTTTTTCCTTACAACGCCGTCGAATATTTTATTAGCTACTATGACTATTATCAACCGGAAGCCTATGTGCCCAGCACCGATACTTACATCGCCAAATCTTCTTCCATCAACGATGAGATCGACATGTTGCGGCACTCCGCCACCCGCTCTTTATTTGAACGGCGAGATGTTATTGTCGTCGCTTCTGTAAGCTGCATCTACGGCTTGGGCATGCCGGAGGAATACCTGAAGGCCTCCATCCCTCTCAAAGTCGGCCAGGAGATCAACCAACGGGAGATCTTGCGGGAGCTGGCCGGCATCCAGTACGAGCGCAACGATTTGGAGCTGGCACGGGGACGATTTCGCGTCAAAGGCGATGTGCTGGAAATTGTGCCGGCGTATGAAGATCGGGTGATCCGCATTGAATTTTTTGGCGATGAGATCGAGGCCATTCGCCTGATTGATCCGGTTACAGGTGAGATTTTGACCAGCCTCAGCGCCCTCAGAGTTTACCCGGCTCGCCACTTTGTGACACCAGAAGAACAATTGGAGCGGGCAATCCTCGACATTGAGCAGGAGCTGGAGAAGCAACTGGCCCTTTTCCGCAAAGAGGGCAAGCTATTGGAAGCCCAACGGCTAGAACAGCGCACCCGCTACGACCTGGAGATGCTGCGGGAGGTGGGCTATTGCAACGGCATCGAAAACTACTCCCGGCACTTGACGGGGCGCAAAGAAGGGGAGCCGCCTGCCTGTTTGGTGGATTATTTCAAGGCCAACGATTGGCTCTTGGTGGTGGACGAATCCCACGTCACGGTGCCGCAGATCCGTGGCATGTACAACGGCGACCGTGCCCGCAAACAGGTGCTGGTGGATCACGGCTTTCGCCTGCCCAGTGCCCTCGACAATCGCCCCCTCAAAGCCGAGGAGTTTTGGGCCAAAGTCCACCAGTGCATCTTCGTTTCCGCCACGCCCGGCAACTGGGAACTGGAGCAGAGCGGAGCCCAATTTCAAACCCTGGTGGAAGATGGCAAGGCCATAAAGTTTTATCTGCCGGGCAGCGGTCGGGTTGTGGAGCAAGTCATCCGGCCCACGGGGGTGGTGGATCCTGAAGTGCATGTGCGCCCCACGGCTGGGCAAGTGGACGATTTGCTGGCAGAAATTTATCTGCGATTGGAGCGCTCCCAGCGGGGGCCTGCCGAACGGGTGATCGTGACCACTCTCACCAAACGCATGGCCGAAGATCTCACCGAATACCTTCAGGAACGCGGGATCCGGGTTCGCTATTTGCATTCCGAGATTAGCTCAATTGAGCGAATTGAAATTTTGCAAGATTTTCGCGAAGGAGCCTTTGACGTACTGGTGGGGGTTAATCTGTTGCGGGAAGGGTTAGACTTGCCGGAAGTCTCCTTGGTGGCCATTTTGGATGCGGATAAAGAGGGATTTTTGCGGGCGGAGCGATCCCTGATTCAGATGATCGGGCGAGCAGCGCGCAATGTCCGTGGCACGGTGGTGATGTACGCCGATACCCTGACCGGCAGCATGGCCCGGGCCATCGCCGAAACCCAGCGCCGCCGCGAAATTCAACTGCAATACAACCGCCAACACAACATCACCCCTAAGCCCATTGTCAAGAAAAACAGCAACGCCATCTTGTCTTTTTTGGCCATCTCCCGCAAACTCAGCGACCAAGATCTGGAAAAGGCCTTTCAAGCTACAGACGAGATCCCTCTGTCGGAGATCCCGGAGCTGATCGGCCAACTGGAACTCAAGATGAAAGCAGCCGCCAAAAACCTGGAATTTGAAGAAGCTGCGCAACTGCGAGACCAAATTAAAAAGCTGCGCCAACGCCTTTTGGGCCACCATCAGAGCACTTAAAGTCCTCACTTGGGTTGGCCAAAATCGGGATTTGCTTGTGCCACCATAGGCTTACAGCAGCATCCTAGGGATCCCCGAGACAATGGGCGTTCGTGTCCAACGAGCCATTCGAGACTCTGTCCTGCTGAAGGGAGCGGCCCTGGCGGTGGGGCTGATAGCTGGGATCGGCCTCTGGCTCCTGCCTGCTCCGGTCTCCAAGGCTGCTGGGATCCCGGTGGCTCAGGCCCTTGAATTTCGGGATCCCGGCTTTTTCCAGACCGGCCCCACCCCTGCCGAAGTGCCAACTCCTGAGGGATCCCCCTCCCCGACCCCTAGCCCAACTGGGATCCCCTTTACCGGCCAAGAGGGCACAGAAGTCTTGGTGGGGAACATCCCGGTGTTTCGCCTGCAGACGGCAGAGTACCCCAGCGATGTGCGGGCCGACAACGTGCGGGCGATCATTGAGCGCTTTCTGGCGGAGGGCCAGTTGCCGCAGCCGGAGGTGCGGGTGGACCAGGATGCCAACGGGCAATACATCTTACGTCTGGGAGAAAGGGGCCGCTTTGAGGCCACCCAGCGGTATCTGTTTACCGTCACCTATGCCGATGCCGCCGCCGAGCGCAGGGTGCCGCTGGGCCAGGTGGGCCTCAATGACGTGCGCCTGGTGGCCAACACTTGGGCGCGACGGCTGGAACAAGCCATTGCCGAGTACCGGCAGGATCGGCTGGATCTGCAGCGGGCGCAGGATCCGCGCGTGCTGGTGTTCACCATCCTGGCCGGTCTGGCCACATTGGCGCTGGGGTTCTTTCTCTGGCGGCTGTTCGACCGCAGCCTAGTTCGCCTGCAGAGGTGGCTGGAGCTCCAGGCCGGCCCGGCCTGGGGAACCTGGATCGACATTGGGGGAGTGCTCCTGCGAGGCGTGGGGGCAATTCTCATTGCCGGCATCTCCCTGGATCGCGGCATCAGCTTCATACCCGCTCTGCGACCGTTTCAGCGCGCTTTTTACCTGGGCTTGGGGCGGGTGGTGGCCACGGCGTTGGGCGTCCTCACCCAACCGCTGCCCAATTCCAGCGTCTCCATTGCCAGCTTACTGGTCTTCTTTGTGCTGGCCGTTTTGGTCTTCACCGTTGCCCACTACGTCAGCGTTGGCTTTAAGCAGCGGTTTCTGAGCCGGCTGGGACTGGATCTGGGCACCCAGGAGTCTACAACGGCCATCTTCAAGTACATCCTCACGCTGTTCGGGATCCTCTTGGTCTTGCCCTTCAGCGGCCTGAATCTGGGATCCCTGGCGGTGATTGCCGGGGCGGTGGGTTTGGGGATCGGCTTTGGCCTGCAAAACCTCTCCAACAACTACATCAGCTACATCGCTATTTTGCTGGAGCGCCCCATCCAAATCGGGGATCTGGTGGAAGTGGACAACCTGCTCGGCACCGTGGAGCGCATCGGCCCGCGGGCCACCGTCCTGCGCACTTTGGATCGCATCTTTGTGATTGTGCCCAACTCCCGCTTCACCGAGTCAAAGGTGGTGAACTGGAGCTACCGGGATCCCCGCTGTCGCATTCACATTCCCGTCGGCGTAGCCTATGGCTCCGATACGGCCCTGGTTACCGAAGCTCTGCTCAGCGCCGCCAAAGAAAATGCTCGGGTGTTGAGCAGCCCCGCCCCCCAAGTTTGGCTCAAGTCTTTTGGCCCCTCTTCCCTCAACTTTGAGCTGCTGGTGTGGATCAACCGTCCCCAGGATCAATTTGTCTTGATCAGCGAGCTGAACTTCGCCATCGAGGCCGAGTTTCGGCGGCGTGGGATCCGCATTCCTTTCCCGCAGCAGGATATTCACATTCGCAGCCTGGAGGGACTTGTCAGCCTCAATGGCGGCTCCCGTTCCCTGCCCGATGCCGCTTCCATCCAGTCCGCCCTCAGCGAAGCGGCAAAATCGCTGGAAGATCAAAACGGCGTTTCCTGAGCTATCCCTATCGACACCATGCTGCGACGGTTAGATGAGGCACTGGGTAGCTTTGGCAGCCATCCGTGTTGGGCTGAACTGAAGCAAATGCAGCTCCTAAGGCAGCTTTGGCCGGAAGTGGTGGGAGAGGCGGTAGCAGCGCAAACCCATCCCCTCAACGTGCGCCGCCAGGTGCTGCAGGTAGCCACTTCTACCCCGTCCTGGGCGCAAAACTTAACTCTGCAGCGCCAACTCATTCTCAGAAAACTCAACAGCCGCCTGCACCCCCCCCTCAGCGACATTCGCTTTAGCCCCGGCGCTTGGCACGAGGGATCCAGCCTGGCCGCTCCCCCTCCTGATGCGGAGTTGACCAGCAAGTTTTATGGCCCCCCCCGCCTCGCTGCCCAAGATGGACAACGCCCTGGATCTTGCCGCAACGCTCCCCCCAAACAGCCCATCTCGGATCCGAAAGTGGCTTTCGAGCGCTGGGCGAGAGTGGTCAAACAACGGCAGACTCAGCAAAATCTGTTCCCTTGCCCCGCCTGTGGCTGCCCTACCCCTGCCGCCGAACTGGAGCGTTGGTTTGTCTGCGGGTTTTGCCATCGCCAGTCCTTGCGCCTGCGCAGCTAACTCAGAGAACTCAAATTAGGGCTGTTTCCAACGGCAACGAAACGACTCGTTAGGCCGATCCCCAGCTCCCCTCTCCCTCTGGGAGAGGGGCCGGGGGTGGTCGCGTGAGCGGCGCGGAGCGCTTGGGCACCTCTGGGAGAGGGGCTGGGGGTGAGGGCAGCGGCCCAGATTCTCCAACTAAGACAACTGCGAACCCTCAATCGTTCATGGCATGGTAGGTGGCCACCGCTGACGGCGATACGCGGTTCAAGTAACGGAAGATCCAGTACTTAAAGAGCGTATCCAGAAAAACGGGAAAAGTGGCAATAAAGCCGTAGATGAAATTGCGGTTTTCGGGCAGGCCCAGGTGGGCAGCTAAGCTACCCAGAAGCACCTCCCAACCGTGGGGTGAGTGATAACCCACAAAGACATCGGTAAAAAGAATAATAATGAAAGCCTTAGCACTGTCACTGAGGCCATAGATCAGGCGATCCAAAAAAGACTTAAGAACCTCAATTTCTTCGCGCCCGATAAAGATCAGCCAACCAAATACCGCCAGCGATAGCAAGTCGGCAAAGACGTTCTTCAGGCCTTCCAAATTCTTGCGACCGTATTTTTGCAGCAACTCCTCGGCCTTCCTGGACAGTTGGTCTTCTGATTCTAGGTTGGGCTCTGAAGATTGGTGGTGTAAAGCCTGCTCAAACTCTATTTTTTCCTTGAAAAACTCAAACTCGGAGAGAGCTTTCTCTTGAAATTCGTAGCTTAGGGCCACGAGGGTGGGTTCCTGCGGCTGCAGGCGATCCACCAACGGTCCGAACAGGAATTGTTTCGAGAAAATCTGGACAAGCAGCGGCAAAATGGCCAACAACAACAAAAACCGAACTGAGACCAGCGTGCGCGTGCGAGACTCACGGTACTCCTCGATCAGCTCCTCTTCTGCTTGCGAACTCAGCTCACGGCGGATCTGGTTGGCCGTGCGCAGAATAGAGCGGGGCAAGATGGCGGCTTTAGAGGCAGCCGGAGCAGCGCTGCTGTCAGCGTTGGTCTTAACAGGACTCGGCTTGGCAGGCTCTTCAGAAGCAGGGGGACGGGTTGAGATCAGTGGTTCAGGCTGGTGGGGAAGCTTGGGTGGGGCGGCAGGGCGCTTGTATCGCGAGGTCACCTGATCGATAAACTCCAGCTTTTCCAAAATCGAGGGATCCGGACTTTGCCGGCCATTTGCAGCATCTTGGTCCTTGTTCTCGGAAGAGCCGACCTCGGCAGCGGGATCTTTTTGAGCGCTTGGATCTTTGCCGGGATCTTTATCGGCAGAGAAGCGAGGGCCGCTGCCATTTTGCGCGGGATCCGGCAGGCGAGAAAAGACGCTGCTGGCCCTGAACTCCGCTAAACTAAGATCGATCTGGCGCAATTCCTGGCGCAATTGGATCTGAAAGTAGCGGCTGGTGTTTTGGCCGTGGGTTCCGTTGTTGCCGATGGGCTCTCCCTGAAAGTAGCGGTCTTCGATGGCTTTAATGCGCAGGGCAGCATCATAAGCTCGATCAAGGGAACGTAGGGGAGTATTCGAGATCCAGTGCCCAATTCTGCTCAATATGGATTCCCCCATTGCTTCTTTCCTGCGGTGCTTCTTTGTGGGGCCGATCCACCCAGTTCATTGATAGCCAACTATTGTAACAATCTCCAGGGGGGCGGGGTGACCCACCTTCTGGAAACTTGAGGGCTATTGGCGTTGCCTCAGGATCCCTTGAAGCGCTTGAGGGCAAAAGCGCAGATCTGCAGCAGCCGCAGCCCATCCCGCACGTGTTGGATGTTGGAGCGGCCATAGGTTCTGGGAAAATAGCGCACGGGGATGTCCAGGATCTTGAGGGTGCGCTTGGCCGCCCCCAGCAACAGGTCGAAATCCCCAAACGGGTCAAAATCCCCCCACTCTTGCCGCAGCTTGACAATCTGCCAATAGTCCTCTCGCCACAGGGCCTTGGTGCCGCAGAGGGAATCTTTGATGCGGATGCCGAGAATGTGGGAGAGGAGAGCGGCAAAAAAACGATTGGCCCACTGGTTAAGGCGCGGCATTGCTTCTGGTTTCAGGGGATAGACCAGGCGGCAGCCGTTGGCAAAGTCGCACCGCCCAGAGGCCACCGCCCGGAAAAACTTGGGGAGGTCTTCCGCCTGGACGGTCAAGTCGGCGTCGAGAATGATCAGTACATCGCCACTGGCTGCGGCAAACCCCTTGCGCACTGCATCTCCCTTGCCCTTGCCCTCTTGCTGGAGAGCTTGGATAGTGCGGATCCCCTGGTATTCGGCCTGAACCCGCTGGATCTCGGCCCAAGTGTCGTCGCTGGAATGCCCCTCCACAAAAATGATCTCAGTTCGGGATCCCATCTCGGGCAACTGCTCCACACAGCGGCGGATGTTGCCCGCCTCGTTGCGGGCCGGGATCACCACCGTGCAAGAAGGTTGCTCCTCAGGGGGGGGATCCCAGGCGGGATCGGGCTGGAGGCGGGCAATCGTATATTCGGTCAGGCAGAGGGCGTTGATCCCAGGCAAGGGGGCAATGAAGTGGTTGATCAACGTCGAGAGCAATGGGATCCGCCGCGGCAGCAACAGCCGCTTGCCCTGCTGAATGACCTCGTACCCCGCCAGGTGCAGCAGATTGGCCACATCACCAGCCGAGAGCCAGTTGGCTGCCGGCAGAGGCATGCGCTGCTTGAGGACAGTCGCCAGGCCCAGCAGCGGCTCCCAGAGGGGGTTGTGGTGGGAGAGGATCAGCCGGGTACGCGGCGTACAAAAACGGCGCAACTGCTGGAGAACCTGCTGAATATCGGCCAGGTAGCCCAGGGTATTGACGAGCAAAATAACATCAAAAGGCCCCGCCAAGACCGGATCCCTTTCGTCTAGCCGGTGGGCATCCTGCACCCGGAAGTGGAGATGGGGAAACTGAAACTGAGCTTGGGCAACGATCTCCGCGTCCCAGTCGATCCCCACGCCAAAACCGGGCTGCAAAGCATTGAGCAGGGATCCGGTGCCGGAGCCGATTTCGAGAATGCGCAGTCCTGGAGGAACGAAGAAGCGGTGCAGCCGCTCTAGATCCTCGTGGTAGTAGCGGTTTTTTTGCCGCCAGTAGTGCAGAGGGTGGGTCAACGCTCCCAGGATGTCGCCAGATCAGCTTTTGATCATAAGGGGCGGTGGGCGATCCGCAGACAAGCTCTGGCGAGGGGGAGACTCAGCGACGACGCACCCTATCTCTTTGGCTGACGAAGACGATGGCGCCGAAGAGAAGCCCTAGCACCACTGCGCCGTACACCAAGCTCCAGAGAAAGTTAGCAAGTGAGGGAGTCATAAAAAGAGTTTCCTCCTCCTGCGACTATCGACTACCCAACTATTTCCCGATTATACCGGTCTTTGTCGCTCAACCCAGAGACAGACCCATTGCCAACTATTTGGCCTGGTACTCTAGGGGCACCTCCTCTAGGGTTTGGCTGGTGCCGGCAAAGGGGTTGTCTGGGGTTAAAAAGAGCATACAGTGGCATTCTTTTCGCTCCCGCATGGGTACACAGGGGCAATTCCAATAGCCGGCTTTTGCTTCTGCCTCTTTGTCTTCATAAAAACGACAGGGACATAGCGGGGCGCCCAATTGCTCTTTGTGTAGAGCCAAGCCCTCGATCACCGCGGTCGTAATCGAAGGATCGGAGCAGAAAAAAGTGTCAGTGCGTTTGGCGTAGGTTTCTGCGAAGTGCCGCATCACCTCAAAGCTTTTCTGCGAGGACTTGTTATAACCACGACTTTCCATGACGATTCTCGGAAGGGAACTGACCGGCTGTTGCTAACAATGAGGCTCACAGCTTCTTCCGGCGACACTTTCTGAAGTCAATGCAGATGTGCGCATACCGGGATCTGATCCTACAGACCGCCCACAAAGTCGGACAAAGCTGTATCTCGCTCTTCGTTGTACTGCAAACTCTCAGATAAGCCAAAGAATAATAGCCTTGCTGTTACACAAGGCAACATTTAGACTGGGCAAGAGCCCCCCTTGAAGTACTCTCCAGGATAACACTTGCCGGGATCCTTGCCCCTCAGGGCACCACCAGCACCGGGCAAGGGGCGAGGTCGATCACCCGGTGGCTGACGGAGTTGTTCCGCCCCTCCGCAGACAAGCTGAGGCCACGGGATCCCATCACAATCAGGCTGATCTCCAGCTCGTCTGCCACATCGCAGATCACAAAGGGCACTTTTCCCTCGCGATACTCGCTCTTGACGCTGCTGATGCCAATTTGCTGTAGGCCCAGCTCCGTCTGTTTGAGCAGGTTCTGGATGTTCTGCCGGGCTTGTTCTGCCCGCTCCGCGTCCAGCTCCGCAGCATCCAGAACCGAGAGCAGGTACACCTGACTTTTGTAGCGCTGCGCTATGTCTGCCACTAAGGGCAAGGCGTGGCTGGTCTCACGCGAGTTGTCGATGGGAAAGAGCAGTTTGTCGAACATAGTCGCGGATCCCACAGTCAAGCCCATTCCCTATCCAAGTCGGGGGGCCGGCCTCATTCTATCAATTTTACCGGCAGCTCAATGGCCTCCTTCCACCCCTGCCCGTTTTTCTGTTGTGAGGGGCTCGACCTGGGCGGCAAACGGAGCTCCTCCAGTGTTTGAATGAGCGGCCATGTCCATCATCCCGCGAAGATCCAGCCGCCTTAGGCCATGCTGGGCTGAAGTTTGCGCAGTTCCTGCCAAAAATCCATGATTTTCAGATTGACCAAACTTGGAAAAGAATAGTGAAAAAAGTGTCGCCCTCCAGGGCAAAGCCACATTTGATCCCCCGGCTTTAAGTGGTTTTTCCACTTCTCGAGCGCAGCAGGATCCACAATGGGGTCATCCTTGCTGGCGCAAACCAACATCGGCACCGAAACTTTCCGAGCTGGAATCGCTATCACCTGAAATAGGGAGTGAGGTATGGGGGAAGTATCTAAGTCTTTAGCCAGAGCATAGGAGAGTGAGCGCGCTCGCCACTGTTCTGAAGTGGGCAGAAGGCTCTGGGCTATACGCACCAGGAGCTGTTCTCGGCTACAGAAAAACATTTTTCGTTGCAGGTAGAAATGGGCGTGCCAGGTAGCGGCAGGCTGATCGGACACTGCCAGCAGGGTCAGAGACCGTACCCGTTGGGGATAGTGGCACGCGAAAAGATAGGCGACCACCCCGCTCAAGCCATGGCCGATGAGATGCACCGGTCGATCCCAAGCCTTCAGGTATTCGTATAGTAGCGTCACGACTGTCTCTAAACTACAGGGCTCATCCTGGGTTTGGTGATACTCCCAGTAGGCCACACGGAAACATTTTCCCAGGGATCCCAGCAAAGGCCGGTCGAAAAGCTTGAGACTGGGAGAAACACCCAAATAAAGTGCCTCAAAAGAGAGCGCGGAAGCGGAACCTAAACTCATTTTGGCCGTCCCATTTCGACTGTCGAAAGATTGAAGCCGGTGGCTGACAAAAGCTTCACAAACAAGAGTTCTAGAAATCGGCAGAACTATCCAAACCGGGCAGATCGGGACAGAGAGGAGGGGATGAGGATCTCCCCTCCCCTGCTTTGAGAAGCCTCAACCCTGCTTTACAGCCCCGGCAAAATCTGGGCTACCACATCGCCGCTGCTCAAGAGCATGTAGGCAAACAGGGCACCGCCAACACCGCCCACCAGAAACCCTCCGGCCAACTGGCTCCAACCGGCGCGGGTGCGCAAGTTTTCGGGCAAGTCCTCCGAGCTTGCCGGCAGGCGCACCGGCTGAGGGGATCCCTGCGATTCCGCCATCAGTTGCACCCCTGGCGTCGGATAGGTCACCTCGCCGTAGGGGGTATTGACCACCGCCACCAGCCGCGAGCGCGGAAAGGACACCCGTCCGTAAACGGAGAGACAAACCGTCAGGATCAGCACCAGGCCGATGGTCGCCAGCGTCCCTGCTGTCAGGGCCTGCTCCGAATCCCGCAGCGGACTTAGCTTGTAAAACGGCCCCACCAGAAAGTACCCATGGGCCATGCCAATCTCCAAGCCACGCAGAAAGGGCGACAAGCCCTCCCGGTAGATGGGCAGGTTTTGCAGCAGCAGCAGGGTGAGATCCCCCTGGTTTACCGGCGTCTCCAAGTTGCCCACCTGCGGATCTGTGGCTCGCACCCAGCCCCCGCGCTGGAAGTCAAAGCCGTTGGCTGCCGCCCGCGCCCGGATGGCATGCCAGATGTGCCCTGCCAAAAACAGGATCCCCAAGACAAAGTGGGCTGTGGCCAACCAGGTGCGGCTGCTCACCACACCCATCTCGTCGGCAGCCAGCCCCAGCGGCCCGTAGAAAGCCACCGGATAGGCAATCTCGTTGACGCTGACAAAATAGGCCGCCAAGATGCCCATGTAGGCCAGGGCCCCCAGGCTGTAGGAGAGGTAGGCTTCGCCCGAGTAGATCAGGATCTGCTTGGCCCAGGCAAAGGGCCGTGTGGCTATGTGCCACCATCCCCCCAAGACGCAAAGCAGGCCAACGTAGATGTGCCCTCCCACCAGATCTTCTAGGTTATCCACAGCAGCCATGCCCTGCTGGCCCATCAGCGGCGTCAGGTAGGCGAAGATCCGCAGCGGATTGAGGGTGGGATCCGTTACCACCCGTACGCGGCCCAGGTGAGCATCGTACAGCCCTCCCCAGAAGAGCGCTTTGGCCACCAGCAACCAAGCCCCCAGCCCCAACAGCAGCAGGTGGATCCCCAGGATGGTGGTCATCTTGTCGTCGTCTTCCCAGTCGTAGCCGAAAAACTGGGCCAAGGTTTCTCCTTTGGGCAGCACCTCCGGCCCCAAAAGGGCATGGAAGATCCCTCCTGCCCCCAGCACCGCCGAGGCAATCAGGTGCAGAACGCCCACCACAAAAAAGGGATAGGGATCCGTGGCCACCCCCTCTGCGTTGACGCCGATACCCAACGTGGCCAAATGGGGCAGCAAGATCAGCCCTTGGCTGCCCATGGGCTGAGCCGGATCCCAGTGGGCCACCTCAAACAGGGTCATGCCGCCGGCCCACAGCATGATCAACCCCGCATGGGCCACGTGGGCCCCCAGCAGCTTTCCGGACAGATTCACCAAGCGAGCATTGCCTGCCAACCAACTGACCTGAGGGGATCCCTCGGCAGAGGTAGGTGATGAAGATAGAACTGCGCCAGTCATGACAAACTCCCACAGTATCCACAACAAGTTAAGAAGCCGGGTTTGAGATTACAGATTGAAGAGTGTTTTGAGTTTGGCCGTCCACTCTTTAATTCGTTTTTCCGTCAGCTCCGGCTGATTGTCTTCATCCAGGGCAAGGCCGACAAACTCGCCGTTAACCACTCCCTTGGACTCATTGAACTCGTAGCCCTCTGTGGGCCAGGAGCCGACATTTTTGCCGCCACGCTCGGCGATTTTTTGGGCTAGGATCCCCATGGCATCTTGAAAGTTGTCGGGATAGCCTAACTGATCCCCAACTCCAAAGTAGGCCACCGTCTTACCGGAAAAATCGATTTCATCCAAATTGGGGAAAAACCCATCCCAATCGGCCTGCAGCTCCCCAATGTTCCAGGTTGGACAGCCGATAATTAAGTAGTCGTACTTCTCAAAGTCCTCAATACTGGCTTCGGCAATGTCGATCAAATCCACATTGTCTTCGCCCAGCTCTTTTTGAATCATCTCAGCAGCTCTTTCGGTATTTCCGGTTTGAGTGCCGAAAAATAGACCTATTTTTGCCATTGCTCCTACCTCGAAACTGCAAGTGCAAAGCCCAAAATTAGATGGCCAGATTGTCGTTAGACCTGCTGCGCAGCAAGCTCTACTCTGCCAGTACGGAAATTGAATCCTCGTGCTTTTAGGGCATGGAAAAGGTGACCCTGAAGGAAGAAAAAGGCCAGCCAAAAGTGGGCATTGGCCAGCCAAACCCTAGATGTGAGAGCCCCCCCTTGCTCAAAAAAGGGATAGCGATCCAAGCCCACCCGCAGCAGCGGCCCATAGAAAACTTCGGGATAGACGACGGGATTGACGGCAACCCAATAGGCGGCAATAAACCCCATCAAGGCCAAAGCTCCCAAGCTGTAGGAAAGATAAGCTTCCCCAGACCAGACAAAAATCCGTTCTGCCCAGGCAAAAGGCTTGGTCACGATATGCCAAATCCCACCTGCCACCAGGAGCAGGCCCAGCCAGAGGTGGCCGCCCACCACGTCTTCCAAAGTGTCCACCCCGGCTATCCAATGGCGACCTTCCGTGCCCAGCAGGTGGCCAAAGGGGTTCCAGTTGGGAGCCACTAGGCGCACTTCTCCCGCCACCGGGTCGAACAACCCGCCAAACACCATTGCCTTGAGCACCAAAAGCCAGGCTCCCAGGCCCAGCAGCACTAGGTGGATCCCTAGGATGGTGGTCATTTTGTCTTTGTCTTGCCAGTCGTAGCTAAACAGGGGAAAAGCTTTGGGATCCAGCACCGCCGGCCCGCGCAGGGCATGAAAAATGCCCCCAAACCCCAAAAAGGCAGAGCTGATGAGGTGGATCGCTCCCACCGCAAAGTAGATATCCGTATCCAAAACTTCCCCGCCGGATCCCACCCCCAGCCCCAAGCTGGCCAGGTGGGGCAAGAGAATGAGCCCCTGCTCATACATCGGTCGGCTGGGGTCAAACTTAGCCAACTCGATCAGGGTCATCGCCCCTGCCCAGAGAACGATCAGCCCGGCATGGGCCACATGCGCCCCCAGCAGCCGGCCAGAAAGAACGGTCAAACGGGCGTTGCCCGCCCACCAGGGGATCTGGTGTTGCGAGCTAGATCCCCCTTCTTGCTTCGGTATCGTCGCTGTCATCTTCGCTCCTCTTGTGTTTCTAAACAAGATTGCTTGGGAAAAGGCCAGAGACTTTGCCCCAGGCCCGCCTCTGGCCGCACGGACACATCCTTTCGAGACACGCAACCAACTATTGAGATTAAGTCTCAATAGTAAGCTGTGACTCACTCTAGGCTTCTTGAGAGAAGATATCAATATACCTGGGGTTAAATTTTGTTAAAATCCAGGTTAACTTCGCCTTCCACAGCTTTTGTGCGCGGCAGTTGTCCCTGAAGGGTTGGGCCTAAGCGAGGGATCCCGTGGCAACCGGTGGTAAAAAATCTCTCCTTTCTTAAGATTGAGTCTCAATAGCTAGGTTACAATCAAGCCAAAGTTGGCCAAGTTGAGGGGGTAAGGAGCCCAGAGGAGATGTCGAGATATCTGAAGCTGTGGACGGGGATAGGGCTTTATGTTCTGGTTAGCGGGGCTGCTTGCGGGGAAAGCCAAAAGGATCCACCGGTCCTGAGCCAGGCCTCGCCCCAGCAGGCGGCTCAAATGAACCCAGAGTGTCGGCCCATCCCGGTGGATGGCGGCGGCGAGGGTGGGGAAGGGGGAGAAGAAGGAGCGGGCTCTGGCCGGCCAGCCGTTGTGCTCTCTCCTGAGCAGCGGTTTCAGGATCGGCAGATTTTGATCGACTTTGCCGATCAGGTGGTGATCCCTGCCTATGAGCAGTTGGCCGCCGATACCCAGGCCCTGTCTCAAGCCATCCAGGCCTTCGTGCAAGATCCCAATTCCCAGACTTTGCAAGCGGCTCGCCAGGCTTGGTCTGTTGCCCGTCTAACGTGGGAGGAGAGCGAGGCTTTTGCCTTCGGGCCGGCGGCTTCCTTGGGGCTAGATGCGGATTTGGACGAATGGCCCCTGAACGAGGTGGAGGTGCTGGAAGTTCTCAACAGCGGCGATCCCCTCACTCCAGAGACCGTGGCCGAGTTGGAAAGCGGGCAAAAGGGATTTCATGCCGTGGCCTTCCTGCTCTTTGGCGTGGATAACAACAAGTCCTTGCAAGACTTTACCGAGCGGGATCGGGAGTACTTGGCTGCCCTTGGCCCGGTTTTGGCGGATACGGCGGAAAAGCTACTCAAGAGCTGGACAGAGGGCGTGCAAGGGCTGCCTGCTTTTCGCGAAGAATGGGTGAAAGCCGGGGAGGGCAGCAAGAGCTACCTGACGTTGCAAGCTGCTGCTGAAGAAATAGCCCAAGGTATTCTCAGCATGTTGGACGAGCTGGGCAAGGTCAAAATTGGCGAAGCCTTCGCCCGGCAAAATCCCTTTCTCTTGGAAAGCCGCTTTGCCCACCATTCGCTGCCGGAGTTTCAGGCCAACCTGCGCAGCGTCCAATATGCTTACTTGGGTGGATTTAGGGATAGAAAAGGTCGCGGCCTCAGCCAATTTGTCCGGGACATCAACCCCAATTTGGATAGTCAAATTCAGTCGGAGTTACAAGCAGCAGCGGTGGCTCTCCAGGGGATCCCTGACCCTATCGAAAAAAGCCTTTGCGATGCCAATGCCCGTGGATCTATTACCGCCGCTATGGAAAAAATTGAAGACGCTTTCGATAACTTTGCTCGGGAAGTTGTGCCGCTTCTGCAGCAGTAAGAAAGTCCGAAAAGAGTTGAGTTGCCGCTATTTTGATAGCCTATGCGTCGTCTTCTCCAGATGTTCATGCTGGGATTGGCCTCTCTTTGGGCAGCGAGCTTTCTGGCTTTTTCCGCCGGCCTAGATGGATCCCAGCCATTGCCCCCGCGAGCGGGTGGCGAAACAACCCTTTGGAACCGCACCTCAACAGCCTACGAGCAGCCGGCCCCCAATTTGGATCCCCGCTGGGCCAGGCTGCATGCCCTGGGGGACATTGCCTTTGAGGCCAACTTTGTAGCGGCTCCAGCGCCTGTTAACCCCGGCCTTGGACCTCTGTTCAACAACAACTCCTGCGCCGGTTGTCATGTCAAAAACGGCCGCGGTCTACCCGAGAAAGGACAGCGGGTGGTTAGGGTGAGCCAGGTTGGATCCCTGGATAGAAGTGGGGATCCCCGGCCTTTTGGATGGGAGGCCATGGCTCCTTATGGCAACACTCCCCCTGTGCCCGGCATCGGCACGCAGATTCAAGAAAAGGCCGTTCGAGGCTATCGGCCAGAGGCCAAGGTGGAGTTGCACTGGGTAGAGCAGACCGGACAGTACGCCGACGGAACCGCCTACAGGCTTCGTTCTCCTGTTGTGAAGCTGTTGACTCTGGAGGGATCGCCGATTGAGCCTGTCCTCATCTCCCTGCGGATCCCCCAGCCGGTGTTTGGAGCGGGCCTACTGGAAGCAGTTCCCGAGTCTGCAATCCTAGAAGCAGCCGATCCTGACGACACTGATGGGGATGGCATCTCTGGCCGCCCCAACTCTGTTTGGGATCAAGAGCAGCAGCGTCTGGTGCTGGGACGGTTTGGTTGGAAAGCCAATACCCCCAACCTCAGGCAACAAACTGCGGCCGCCTACGCCAACGACATGGGTGTCACGAATCCTCTTTTTCCGGCCGCCGATGGCAGCCAAGATATCGACGAGGACACTCTCCAAGCGACAACCGTTTACGTGCAAACCCTGGCTGTGCCTGGCCGCGTCCTTTGGCAGGATCCCCAAGTTCAGCGAGGTGAAAAGCTCTTCGTCCAAGCCCAATGCGCCAAGTGTCACCGACCAGAGCTGCACACCGGCATTCACGAGATCGCTGCCCTGGCCAACCAAGTCATCCACCCCTACACCGATTTGCTGTTGCATGACATGGGCGAAGGACTGGCAGATGGCCGCCCTGACTTTGAGGCTACGGGCCGAGAATGGCGCACCCCCCCTTTGTGGGGCATCGGCTTGTCGCAGACAGTTCTGCCCTACTCCGGCTATTTGCACGATGGCCGCGCTCTCAGCCTCGAGGAGGCCATTCTCTGGCATGGGGGAGAAGCTGAACGCTCCCGCGAGATCTTTAAAAATATGGCTGCTGAAGACAGAGAAGCCCTGCTCTATTTTCTTCGATCCCTCTAGAGCTCCGCCCATTTCCGCAGCAGGTTCGCGTAAACTTTGGAGACCAAATCAAAGTGGCGTGTCTTGCCCGATTCCTGAAACATCTGCAGCCGCACAGTCTCTAAATCGAAGAGGATCTCGCGTTCTTGCGGATCCCTAATTAGGCTTTGAACCCAACTGACGACAGCATAGCGGATCCCGCGGGTTACAGGCTCAACTTGGTGCAAGGTCGAAGCAGGATAGAGAATCAAGGCGCCCGCCGGCAGCTTGTAGGCTCGTTCTCCTTCGCTACTCTCAATTTTTAGCGCACCACCGTCATAGTCTTCGGGGGCACTCAGAAATAGGGTAAAGGAAATATCTGTACGCATAAGCTGACGCTGATCAACCATAAGCGCATCGTCGGTATGAGTGCCGTAGGACATGCCCGCTTCGTAGCGGCTAATCAAAATAGAATGAATGAGCTTGGGCCGAGCAGCCATCTGAAACAGCAAATTGCGCTCTAGAGCTGCAAAGACAATCTCCTGAATCTTCTGGTGCTGGAGGGATCCCTTAGGAATCTGCCTATTATTTTTGACAAGCCTGGCATTCCAGCCAGCCGTCAGGGCACCATCTGCAAATTCAGCATCGGATATAATGGCCAAGGTTTGTTGCAATTCTGCTAAACTGAGAACATCGCCAATACACAAGATCATTGTCAACCTCTAAAAATCAAAACATGCAACACCTTCTACACTAGCAAAACAAAGCCTATGGAAATCATGCCTGTTTCAAGCGCTCCTTGAAAACCTCAAGTATCTGGCAGAGAAAGTAGAAACCCTTGGTGTTCCTTTGCCCTATGCAGCCACCTTCAGGTATTCGACAAAGAGAGCTTTGCAAGCTACTGGGCCTAGACTATAAAACCGTGGCCGAAGAAGCAAGGCACCTGGGACTGAGCACGCATGCCTACTTACAGCAAAAAACAGGCTGGATTTTGAGGAATGAGCTCTACTATCCCCCCGGCACTGCCTTTGGCGAGTCAGCAGGATCGTCTCCTACCTCCTCAGAAAAGCTACCCTCCAGCAGCAGAACCAATTCTAGGAAAAGGAAGGATATCCTCTCACTGCTGTTGTTGCTTGTTGTCCTGGTAGCTGCTATCTTGCTGGCCCGTCGCTTAGATCCAGACACAACTCGAGAATTTATAGCAAAACTAGGCCCACGGGCACCCCTTGCTCTGATCGGATTACGCTCCTTGAGTATTATTATTCCTGCCATACCTAGCACTGTTTACTCCATCCTGGCAGGAGCACTCTTTGGATTTGGGGCAGGAATCCTTTACATTGCAATTGCCGATTTTACCTCTTGTACATTTAACTTTTACCTGGCCAGAAAGTTTGGTAGAGGCCTAGTACAGCGAATGGTTGGGCGACAATGGATGTATAAAGTCGATGCCCTTTCAGCCAACTATCTGGAAAACAATATTTTCCTTACGGCCGGGTTTTTAATGACGGGCCTATTCGACTTTGTCGCCTACGCTGCCGGCCTAACTCAAATGAAATGGCAAAGCTTTCTTCTCGCTCTGGCTTTGGGCATTGCTGTCTCTACGCCGCCAGTAGTAGCTCTAGGGGCAGGGATCCTGGAGCAGGGAAGGTGGCTGCTGGGCTTTGCTCTGCTGGGAATGTTTGCTTTAGCGATGTTAACCGGCTGGCTGAGTAAAAGGCGGCGTTCTTAACTTGCCTTTGATAAGGTCAGAACAAAAGCAAGATCGGCAGTGGCTTTTAACTCATGGGGAACATTTGCCGGAATTAGGACAAATACGCCCGGAGATAGAGAGATCTTTTCTCCTGCAAGGGTTAAGACCCCGGTTCCTTCAATGACGTGGAGAGTGGCGTCCCTTGTGGAGGTATGCTCGGAAATACTTGTACTCCCTGCCATACAGAAAAGAGTATATTGGCAGATTTCAGTTTTCCAGATGATCTTGCTACGGATTCCTCCTGCCGAATAGGCAATGTGATCTTTGAGCTGCAAAAAAGGTGACTCAGGGGAGACGAGGGACATCATTGAGCCTCCTTCTCAGCAACCAGTACCATGTAGCCCAGGTTATTTCGATATCGGCTAAAGATTTGCCTCATAGCTGAGATCCGCTGGCGGATTACAGGACGTGTAAGTACATTCCAAATTATAGTCAAGAGCGTCGGCAATCCTTCCTCTGTAGCAATGGCAACAGGATTGAGCAAAGTTAAGGGGCCGGTGTCGTAGTCGACAACCGTAAGATTTGCTTGCTGAACAGTTGAAAGCCAGCCGTCAGTAGATAAAGGATTGGCATTGACACGAATTACGGAGGATAACTCCTTGCGGATGATGTCAGCGTTGGATCCCTTAACCCGCAGCTCGTGGCTGAGAAACTTACCCCCTGGCTTGAGGCAATTGTAAATCTCGGACAAAATTTTAGATTTTCCTGCATCGGACTGCATTGTTAAAATAGCTTCCGCCAAGACATAGTCAAATTTCTTATCAACTTGATCTAGGTGAAAGATATCGCCCTCGAGGATCTCAACTTGGCCAGCTAGCCCTGCTGCAGAAACATTAGCGCGAGCACGAGCAATGTTATCTGGATTTTTCTCAATGCCGGTAACATACACGCCATAGCGTTTTGCCAATCTAATGGCTGTGTAGCCAAGGCCCGAAGCAAGCTCTAGCACTGTTTCTCCTCGACGGAACTCGGCAAACTTGAAGAGCCGTTCGGTGGCGCCAAAGCCCCCCGGTCGAAGTGCCTTTTTACCTGCCGCAGCCAGTACTTGGTGTCCAGGTACATTTTTTAAGTCCAGCTTAGTCATAGATAACTCTAAAAAAGATACCCTGTGGCCATCTGTTTTGAGCTTGGCTGTGAGCACCTCATCACCTTCTATTATAAGAGATGCTCACAGCCGCAAAGAGAAAACTTATTTTCCCAGCTATTCGAAAAATCGAATATTTGAGAAGAGGAAAAGCTGAGGCGATGCACTTTTTTTGCCATCCTGCTCTTCCCAAATTCTTCTCTCAACTAGAATCCAATACCGACCTATTTTTTGATAACGATCTTCATAGATCATCTTTGCTTGAGTTTTTTCTTCGGTTCCTGGGCTACAATACTCAGCAGTGTAGTGAGTGGGTAGGTAGCCCTCACCTGTATCGTAAAACTCTTGAACTGAGACTGTAATTGTCCGATTGGCAAGATGGCGATGCACCCTTTGAATGTGCTTGCCCTGAACCCAGTACCTATCGGTAGAAGATAAGCCCGAAACAAGAACTTCAGTGATGTCTGAATTTTGTGGCTCTCCATAGACAAAGGTGTGGCCACCGTGTTCTTCGTCGAAGGAATGACGAACGCGATGCACCATGATTTCCCACATCTGTTCCCTTATTTTCTGGCGGATCTCCTCGTCCTCGACGCCGGCAACATCAATCTTCATGTTGCAGTCAATACTCACAACTCCTGAGAAGGAGAGGCTGCTGTCACCTTCTTTGGGAAAGTAGGCTATCTCAGCTCGGTAGCCAGGAAAGTCCTCATCCCAGGTGTAGCGATTCTCAAAGGCCTCTCTAAACAGCTCTTGGGCCGGAGCTTGCTGTGCTGCCATAATCTCCTCCTTAATGAGAAATTTTATTATTTAAATCCTAGTAGAGGCTGATGACTGGGCTTGGGATTTTAAGGTTTCCTTTAACTGTCCACCCACTCAGCAAAATCCCATCTCTTTTTCTCGGAGCTCTTGGCGGTTGCCAACGGGTAGGGGGGCGGAACACCAATCCTTCCCTTTGCCTGAGAGGGCCCTTGAAGTTAATGAAAATTATTAGCAAGGCGCTGTCCACCGGCAACAGAGAGAGAGCTAAGCTAAAGCTCGACGCTGTTGGCCTTTCGGCGACAGGCTGGCAGGAAGAGGGTCTGCTTTCTCAACTCACTCCATGTCCAAAATCCAGCCCCTGAACCCAGAGCGGATCGCCCAAATGGCGGCGGGAGAGGTGATCGACTCGCTGGGGGCTGCTCTGCGGGAATTGCTGGAAAATGCCCTCGATGCTCAGGCCACCCGCATTCAGGTGGAGATTTGGCCCAGTCGCTGGCAGGTGCGGGTGGCCGATAATGGGCAAGGGATCCCAGGTTCGGAGCTGGAGCAGGTGGCTCGCCGCCACACCACCAGCAAGTTGGACGGTTGCAGCCTGGGATTTCGTGGGGAAGCGCTGCACAGCCTGGCCCGCTTGGGATCCTTGACCATTCAGACCCGCCATGCTGACGATGCCCACGGCTGGCTGGCCGCCTACGACCGCCAAGGGGAGCTGACCCACAGGCAACCAGCAGCCATGGCCTTGGGAACGGTGGTCACGGTGGCGGATTTGTTTGCCGACTGGCCTCTGCGCCGTCGAGGTGTGCCCCCTATTGCCCCGCTTCTAACCCTGGTGCAGAATGCGGCTTTGGCCCATCCTTGGGTCAGTTGGCAGGTGCATCGGGAGGGACAACTGCTGCTCAGCCTCTGGCCGGGAACATCTCTGCAAGATCTGCTGCTGCAGGTGTTGCCGCAGTTGGATCTTTCGGATCTGCGCTATCAGCGGATCCAGGAGGGGGATAGCGATTGGGAAGTGGTGCTGGGCCTACCGGATCGTCTGCATCGCCCCCGCCCCGATTGGATCCGCCTGGCCGTCAACGGGCGATTTGTGCAGATGCCAGACTGGCAACGGGTGATCCAGTCAGTCTTTCAGCACGCCTTGCCCCGCCACCGCCATCCTCTAGTGGTGGTACATCTGCGCCTGCCACCTGAGCAGGTGGACTGGAATCGCCATCCTGCCAAGAGTGAGCTCTATCTACGGGATCCGGAGATCCGACAGGAGCAGTTGCGCCAACACCTACACGCTCTTCTGCAATCGGGATCCGGGCAAGCCAGCCGCCGCTCTGTGCATCTCATCCGCGCCAGCGAGGCCAAGTCGATCTACAGGGTTTCCTCCCTGCAAAGTCCGGCTCTCCCCGCTGCCGGTTGCTCCCTGCCGCCTCTGAAGGCCCTGGCCCAACTGCACCGGATTTACATTTTGGCGGAACACCCTCAGGGGCTGTGGCTGGTGGAGCAGCACCTGGCCCACGAGCGGGTGCGCTACGAGTACATCCAACAGCATTGGCAGCCGGTGGAGCTGGAGACGCCGGTCATGCTGGAGGGATTATCCGCCCAAGCAATGGAGCAATTGGGTCTGGAGCTGGAGCCCTTTGGCCCCAACACCTATCTGGTGCGCCGCGTGCCTCTGGCCCTGTGGTCGGAAGACCCCAAGGAGATTCAGGGATCCCTGCGAGAATTGAGCCGCTGTGCTGACCTCGAATCAGCTCAAGTGGCGGTGGCCTGTCGCGGCGCCCTGCGCAACGGGATCCCTCTGACCCTGGAGCAGATGCAACAGTTGCTGGAGGCCTGGCAGCGCACCGCCAATCCCCACACCTGCCCTCATGGCCGGCCAGTGTATCTGGCTCTGGCCGAAAAAGATCTGGCCCGTTACTTTCGTCGCCGCTGGGGGATCTGCGACCGGCCCATCTCCGACTCCAAGCTGGAATCTTTTTGGGAGCTGGAGCCGCTGGGAGACAGGTTTGCTGCCCAAGTGCGGCGCTCGAGCAGCGCTTCTGCCTCGGAGCCCAGGGACGAGACCCGCTCCGCCCCACTATAATCGGGGATGTCCAACTGCTGACCCCCCCATGGCCTCTTATCTCAAACTCAAAGCCCAAGAAGAGACCTGGCTGCAGCGCCATGCCCGTCTGATCTTGGCGATCTTGGCCAGCCTGGGATCCCTGTTGACGGCCTACCTCACCTACACCAAGCTGACCGATCAGCCTGCCGCTTTCTGCACAGGGGATGGGGGGTGCGACCTGGTGCTCTCCAGCCGTTGGGCAGAGTTTTTGGGGATCCCGACGGCAACAGTTGGCCTGCTGGGCTTTTTGGGGGTCTTGGCGCTGGCGGTGCTGCCGGATGGGATCCCGCTGGTGAAGCGGTGGCGCTGGCCGGCCCTGTTTGGTCTGGTTTCCGCCATGACCGCCTTTGAAATGTACATGCTCTACCTGATGGTGGGGGTGCTGCGGCAATTTTGTCTGTATTGCACCACCGCCATAGTCTTGGTGGCCAGCCTGTGGGCGGTAACCCTGCTGGGCCACCGCTGGCTGGATGGGGGCAAGCTGGCCTTCAGCTACATTCTCGTGAGCTTTCTCACCTTGGTGACCACCATTGGGGTGTATGCCAACCAAGTTCCTCCCCCCAGCCCCCTGGCGGCAGGGTTGGCGGCCCACCTGCGGCAGATCGGCGGCACCATGTACGGGGCCTACTGGTGCCCCCATTGTCAGGAGCAGAAAGAGCTGTTTGGGTCGGCCTTTGCCCAAGTGCCCTACGTGGAGTGCTCCCCCAACGGTCCCGGTACGCCCCAAGCCCAGGCATGCACAGAAGCAGGGATCACCAGCTATCCCACCTGGATCATCAACGGCCGCACCTACGTGGGGCTGCGCTCGCTGGAAGCCTTGGCGGCAGCTTCCGGCTACCCTCTCGAGTCCGGCGGAGGACAGTAGTTCTCCAGGAGCGATGGCAGGAAGAGGCGTACACAGTTTCGCCCGGCTTGCTTGGCCTGGTAGAGGGCCTCGTCCGCTCGTTGGAGTGCAGCTTCTGGATCTAAGGGGTCATCTTCGCTGATAACGATCCCGCCAATGCTAATGGTGACAGGCAGGCTGCGTTTGGGCGAAACGTCAATTGGCCGGCTGGCGATGGCCCGGCGCAGAGACTCGGCGTAGCGGTGGCAGTGGGCGGGGTTGAGCCCAGGGGTGACGCAGACAAATTCTTCGCCGCCGTAGCGGTAGAGCAGGCTGGAGGGACGCAGTTGATTGTGCAGCCGCCCAACAAGGGCCTGCAACACGCAGTCGCCGATGAAGTGGCCGTAGGTGTCGTTGACCTGCTTGAAGTAATCCACATCCATCATCAGCAGGCAGAGATAGCGATAGCGGGCTTGCCCACGGGGCCCCACCTGCTTGAGTAAATGGGGCAACGCCTGGTCGAGAGCGCGGCGGTTCAAGGCTCCGGTCAAGGGATCCGTCAAAGACAGAGACTCCAACAGCTCGTTGCGGGCCCGCAGTTGCCGGTTGGCCTGGGCCAAAGCTCGGGTGAGCCGCTGCAGGCGCAGCCCCGCCCGTACCCGGGCCCGCAGCTCCTCAGCCTCGACCGGCTTAACGATAAACTCGTCCGCCCCTGCATCCAGCCCCTGCACCCGATCCTCAACTTCGGAGCGGGCGGTGAGCAAAAGGAAGTAGACAAACTGGCCGGCAGCGGAGTGCTTCAGACGGCGACAGAGCTCTACTCCAGACAAACCCGGCACGACCCAGTCGCAGATGATCAAATCCGGCCATTTGCTTTCATCCAGGGTCTGCAGGTGCTCCCAGGCCAACTGGCCGCTTTCCCAGCTTTCCACCCGGTAGTTGGAGCTTTTGAGGACTTCGCCGATGTAACGACCGTTCACCGGGTCATCGTCGATGACCCAAATGCAGGGAACCTGAGCCGGCACCTGGCTCCACGAAACTTCCTCCAAGGGCAAGGGCTCCGTCCCACCAACGGGAGCGGAAACCAAGCTGGGGGAAGGCTGCCAGCCTTCGAGTTCAGCCGACAACATGAGGAGAAACCCTGATACGACGAAGTAATGAATGACAATTCTATCCCCGAGGTCTAGCTGCAGCTAGAGCTGGGAGTGGCCAGGCAAGCCGGATTGGCGGGCTGTTCGCCCAGGCCAAGGTGCAATGCTTCCACAAACTGCCGCACCCGGATGGGGTCAATGAGGGGAAAGGGATCCGCACAGCGCACCGGCATGCCGGCGGAACGGGCCGGCCGTTTCAGAGAACTGGCCACAATCACGCCATCCGCGTGGCGGATGAGGGTGCCGATGTTTTCGGCGGTGGCCCCTGAGCCAATCAACAGGGGTACCTGAGGGGCAACCTGGCGGGCCAGCTCCAGCTCCTCCAGAAGGGGTGGCTTGCCGGTGGCCCAGCCGGAGAGAATGATGGCATCGGCCAGGCCGCGCTCCACCGTGTCGGCGATGGCTGCATCCAGACGGATGGGACTCAGGGGCTGAGCGTGTTTCACCAGCACATCGGCGAAAATCTTGATGTCGGCCCCCAACTCGCGGCGATAGCGCAGCAGGCGGTGGGCATTCCCCTCAATAATGCCTTGGTCGGTTATCATCGCCCCGCAGAGCACATTCACCCGGATAAACTGCGCTCCCACGCTGGCGGCGATGGCCAGAGCACTGTAGCCATCGTTGCGCAAGACGTTGATCCCGATGGGCAGGGAGACCAGCATTTTGATCCGCTGGACAACCACGGTCATGGCGCTCACCACCGCCGCGTCTACCCGCTCCTTGGCAAAAGGGGCATCGTAAAAGTTCTCGACGAGGATCCCGTCCACCCCGCCTGCCGCCAAGGCCGTGGCAGCCTGTTCTGCCTGAGCGATCACCCACTCCAAGTCCCCTCCCCAACGGGGGGAGGTGGGCAGCGGCAACAGATGAACCACCCCAATAACTGGATGGGGGGTCTTGAACAGGTGTTGCAGCAGGTTCACCGGCGAGCTTCCTCAGGGATCCCTAACGATCTTACGCCTGGATCTGACCCATGGCGGTATTCTGCGAGGGAAGTGTAACATCAGGGCGGGGCGGAGAAGAGCTGGCCAGGCCTCGGAGCAGTTGTGGCACCATACCCGGCCCTTCGTAAACCCAGCCGGTATAGACTTGCAGCAGGCTGGCTCCGGCTTCCAGCTTCTCCACAGCATCGGCCAAGGTGAAGATGCCCCCCACTCCGATGATGGGCAATTTTCCTTGGGTGGAGCAGTGGATGTAGCGAATGACTTGGGTGGAACGCTCCCGCAGGGGGGCACCGCTGATCCCGCCGGCTTCTGCCAGGATTGGCCTGGGTTCTGAGATGCCGTGGCCAGGTAGAAAACGGGTTTTCAGGTTGTCGCGGCGCAGCGTGGTGTTGGTGGCCACAATCCCGGCCAGTGCATAGGTTTGGGCCAGTTCCAGGAGGCTGTCGATTTCAGGCCAGTCCAAGTCGGGGGAGATCTTCACCAAAAGAGGTTTTCGCCCCTGATTTTCCTGCTGTAAGGCAGACAGGATGGGCTCCAGTTGCTCAGCAGCCTGCAGGGATCGCAGGCCTGGGGTGTTGGGGGAACTGACGTTGACCACGAAGTAGTCCCCCAGCTCCTGGAGTAGCCGGAAGCTGGCCAGGTAATCGGCAGCCGCTTCTTCTAGGGGGGTGATTTTGGCTTTGCCCAGGTTAATCCCGATGGGAATAGGACGCCGACGCAACCGGCGCAACCGTTCAGCCAGAGCCGCTGCCCCCTGGTTGTTAAAGCCCATACGATTGAGAGCGGCACGATCTTGGGGCAGTTGAAACAGGCGCGGTTTGGGGTTGCCCGGCTGCGGCCCAGGAGTGACGGTGCCCACCTCCACAAAGCCAAATCCCAAGCTGGGCCAGACGGCCAGAGCCAGGCCATCTTTGTCAAAGCCCGCAGCCAAGCCAAGGGGATTGGGAAAGGTGAGGCCCCATAGTGACACCGAGAGCCGGGGATCCCGGTAGCAAAACAGTCGCTCCAGAGCCGACAGGATCCCGGTGGCCTGGGTAGTGTCGATCCAATGGAGGGCACGCAACAGCCCCACCTTGACCGTTTCTGGATCGGCTCTCAGTCCAGAAAAAAGCAAAGGCCACACCACATCTCGGTACAGGTTCACCGCAAAGATCCCCTAAACTCCCCCTTGACTGTAGCTGGCTTCCGCGTTGCAAACCGTCGGCGTGATGGATTCTGGACTCATTGCCGGCCAAGGGATATTCCACGGCAGCATTCAGTAGTGGCTCCTCTGGGCTTGCTCTTTGCCGGCGACGGGGTCGTCTTGCTGCTCAAGGCCGGCTCCCCAAACGGCCCCCAAGAGCAACGTTATCAACAGGTGCACGCGGCCATCCAACATCACCACATCCAAAAGCCCTGAGACAAAAAACGCTGTCAAAGCCAGCAGCATCCCCAACAGGACACTTTCTTGAGAGCGCCGCCAGGCTTGCCACCCCCGCGCCAAAATCCAGCCCCACAGGATCAGATGGCCCAGCAGCAGCGGGATCCCGCCCTCAGCCGCCAGATGTAGGTACAAATTGTGGCAGTGGCCCAGCAGCTCCGGCGGATCCTGAGCATTGTAAAGAGCGGCAAAGCTCTGCCAGCCCCAGCCGGTCAAGGGTCGCTCCCGTGCCATCTGCAGGGCAAAATGCCAGGCATCCAAGCGGTTGGCGGTGGAACTAAAATAGAGGGCTTGAGGATCGAAGGTGTCTGCCAGACGGCTCCAAATCAATCGGGGCACAACGGCCCGCCAGCCCGGCCAATCCCAAGCGGCGGCCAAGCTGGCCAACCCCAAGCCGCTCAAGAGCCCGATTCCCCACCAACAGCGCCGCAGCGCCAACCCTATCACCAGCGCCAGCCCCCCCACTCCCCAGCCGTTGCGAGAGGCCGTCAGCAGCAGCAGCAGGGATCCCAGCCCCAGCATCGCCCCCAGCCCTGCTCTTCCCAGCCAGGATCGTCCCACCCCTTCCCACCCCAGCCCCGCCGCCAAGCAGAGATGGATCACCAAGTAAATGGCCAAGATATTGGGAGAGGTAAAAGCTGCCGCCGGTCGCTCGCCTCCGGCCACCCCCGTGATCCAAAGCGGCCCCAAAACGAGATGCCCCTGCCACCCCCACAGCACCTCTCCCCAGCCCAGAAGCAGCATCAGCCCGCTGCCCAGAACCAGCACCTGGGCCAAACGACGACGGCCCCCAGGAGAACCACAATCGGCCAGCACCGCTGCAAAGGCCGGCAGCATCAACAAAAAAGGCCAGTAGTTGAACATCCCCGGCAGGCTCAGCCGCCAATCCTCACCCACAAAGGCCACGCCCACCGCAGCCAAGCTCAGGAGAGCTGCCAGCCCAAATAGAGGATCGCGAAGGATCCTTTTACCGCAGCAGGTATAGCCCTGGATTGTCCCCACCAAAGCCAACAGCAAGCTGGGGGCCAAATTCACCGGGAGCAGCGCCGCCGCCCCCAGCAGCCAGCCCCGCGGCCGAGAGGGCAAGGGATGCGGCGGCAACTCTTGAGACCCAACCGGTGCAGAAAAAAACATCATTCATCCTCAAGGGGGATCCCCGGCCTGACCCGTCCCTGGCCGAAGTAGCGCCCAAATTGCAGCTCATACACCTCATCTTCATCTTGGGTTTCCACCCAGAGCTCCGAACGGGCATAGCCCACACACAGCAGCCCATACCCCTGCTCCTTCAGCTCGCGCGAGAGGCCCATCGCCTCCGGCTGGTACAGAGATCCCCGACGCACTCGCACCGCGCAGGTGGTACAGGCGCCGTTGCGGCAAGCGAAGGGCAGTTGGATCCCTTGGGCCTCGGCACTGGCCAAGATGTATTGATTCGCCGGTACCTGGATCAGATAGTGGGTGTCCCGTTGGCGGTCGTGGATGTGAACCGGGTAAGAGGGGACAGAAAAAGGAGAAGGCATGGAGAAAGTGGCCCCTTTCCTAGAGTAGGAGACTTCTTCATGATCCCACAGGATTTCCACAGCCCAAGGTCTGGGATCTCGACTATCAAATCCCCAGCACCTGCCACAAGCTCACCCCCAACCCCAGAGCGCCCAGATGGTAGGGCCACTGCAAGCTCTGGCGGGCAATTTTGCCCGTGAGGGCCCAAGAGAGAAGCACTGCCAGGATCAGCGTGGATCCCTGGAGAAACTGAACTACCGCCGGGTGCGCCTGCCACAGCACGGGAAGAGCAGATCCCGTCTGGGAAAAAGTTGCCCAGGTTACCGGCAGCACCTGCCCCGCCTCCGTTAAAAACAGGGGCCAGTAGAAAGCCAACGTTCCCCCCAAAACCAAGGGCAGATAGCCGTAGATCATCTCCGCAAAGGGTCGGGGTCGCGCCCCCCGGCCCAGCCGATGCCACAACCAAGCCAATCCCCAAGCTGCCAAAGGCACCAAGCTGGGAAACCCCAAAGCCAGCAAAGCGGCCCCCAGATGGGGCCAAAACTGCCGTAGATCCCAGCTCAGACCCCATTGGGCCATCTGTTCTGCCAACCGCGGCAGACAGTGTAGGTAGATGCCTCCCAGCAACAACAGCAGCAAAGCAATTTCGGCAGCGCGCGGCGTATGGGTAGTCCACAGCTCGATCCCAGGTGGGCGCAGGTTGAACTCCACCGAGCGATGGGGACAGGCTTTGAGGCAAGTCATACAAAGGACGCAATCTTTGTTGTCTTGCAGTTGCGCCGGATGGGAGTAGAG
Organism: Synechococcus sp. H55.10; assembly: GCF_047502715.1. Lineage (NCBI taxonomy): Bacteria > Bacillati > Cyanobacteriota > Cyanophyceae > Synechococcales > Synechococcaceae > Synechococcus > Synechococcus sp. H55.10. Next base: position 26,225 of record NZ_JANSJJ010000080.1, on the reverse strand, counting down.
GGGACAGCCTCCCGTCGCCATGCCTTCCCCCTTCTCGGGCCCTCCTTTGTAGCACTGGTAGGTGGTGCATTCTGCCGAACAGGTGCCCTGCTGCGCCCGCAGCTCCGTCATCGAGAGCTTGGCGTAGAGGCCGTTCATGCCCCCAATCGGGCAGAGGTAGCGGCACCAAAACCGCCGCTCAAACACCAGTGAGCAGGCCACCGCTCCACCAGTAATCAGCAGCAGCAGCCACCCCGACAGGTAAGCCGTATTGGGCAGATCCCAGATCTCCTCCCACAGGAAAATCAACGCAAACCCGGCAAACAGCACCCAGCCGCCCCAGCGCTCCGCCGGCTGTCGCGGCCATTTCTGCAACTGCCGCGGCCAAAGCCATAACGACAGCCTCTGGATCAACTCCCCATAGATCATGAAAGGACAGACGGCACACCACACCCGTCCCAAGAAGGGAAACACCAGCAGCACCAGCGGCCACCACCAGGCCCAGAAAAGATTCAACCCCACATTGTGGGCCCGATCCTGAGGCCCCCAAAAGAGGAGAAACACCACCAGGGTATAGAGGGGCAACACCAGGCCGTAGTTGAGGCGATCCGGCCACCAAGGGCTGCGCAGCAGGCGACGCAAGCGGGGATAGACGTTGAGCAGGTTGAGGCGAAACCGCTTGCCCCGAGGCTGGGAAGCCCAAAACACCTCTTCCCCCAGCACGCTCGCCCCCGCGGCCTGCACTGCCGCCCGCTCGACCAGGCTGCGCAGCTCCCGCGAGTTGCCGGGAAAGTCGTAGCTCTGCAAGCGGCGCAGCGCCTCCGGCGAGAGCTTGGGCTTGGGGATCCCGCGCCGGCGGCTGTAGAGGCTGAGAAAATAGTCGGCCATGGCTTTGATATCGGCCTTGCGCACCCGCAGCGGCGGCACTTTGATGGCCATCGCCCAAGGGTCAAGGGCGGGGATGGGCCGTTCTGACACCATCAGCAGACGACAGCGACAGGGGCGCTCCTCTCCCGGCTCCCCTTCCCCCCGCTGCACAGGGGTGTAGGATCCCGTCTCCAGCAGGCGCAGCAACTTGGGCATCAGCTCGGCGGGCAGCTCGTGCAGGTTGTTCAACAGCAGCGTGCCCTCTCCCAGCCACTCCAGCAACCCCGGCTTGCCCCCCGTCCGCCCGAACAGATCCGCCCCACTGGCCTGCAGGGCGCTGCAATCCACCTTGATCATGGGCTGGCGCCGCCGCGGGGATCCAAAATGGATCAGGGCGGCGACGTTGTCTTTTTCCAGGCCCGGCTCCCCGAAGATCAACACCGGCTTGCCGCTCTGGGCTGCCTCTTTGATCTGCTGCCGCAGGCGCACCGCGTAGCGGCTGGAGCCGACGATCCCCCGCTCCACCTTCGGCACCAAGTAGGGGCGCAAAGCCACTTGCCGCTCCTGCTCATAGCTGAGGCGATCTTGAGCCTGGGCCAGCGCCTCGGCCAATTGCCCCGAGTGCTCTGCCAGCCAACGGCGCACCACCGCAGCCGGGATCCAACCCCGGATCCCGGCGGAAACGGCCACCAGATCCCGCCGCAGGGGCTGCTCCGCCAGGACTTCCCCCAGATGAGCCACCGCGCCAGGCAGCAGGTTGAGAACCTCCCCGGAATGGGGATCCCGCTCTTCCCAGCGTCCCTCCAGCAAAATCTGGATCCCAGCCGGCAGGGTTCCCGCCTCTGCCAAAACCTCTCCCTGGCCAAAGGGATGATCTTGCATTTGCTCTGCCAGAGGATACAAGCTCTCCGACGTCAGGCTTTGAAACAACGTCTGCGCTTTCAGCCAGCGGGCACGCTCAACAGGAGTCATCTGCAGTGCCTCTGTTGTCTTGGGATCCCTTAGCTGCATTATCTTGCCTCTTTTGAGCAGCTTCCAGCCTGTTGGGATCCTTAATTTGAACAACCCCTGGCCAGTCAAGGCAAATGCAACTGCCGGCCGATGCGCACCATCGGCCCCAGCCCCAATCCCGTCGGGTTGAGCGCCTGCATCTCAAATAGGGCCAGAATGTGGCGCACTTGCAGCTCTGGAGTCACAGAATTCACCCCCATCGCCACCACCAAGCCGCAATAGCCACCCGTCGCCCGGCACCACCGTTCCCAGCGCTTGCGGGCCATGGAGTGAACGGGATCATCTTCGGGAAACTCCCCGAACAGGTGCAGGTCGCGATTGCCCGTTTGCACAATTTCCAGGTCGTAGCGATCGCCATCGAAGGGATCTACCCCTGTGTTGAAACAAACGCCCTGGGGCCCGCCTTCTCCACGCAAATTCTCGATCAACTGCTTCGCTTTGGAGCGGGAAGTGCGCACGATCACCACCGGCAGCCCTTCTCCCCTTTGCACCAGCTTGCTTTGCGGGAGTGGATGCCACTGCCCCGTGCGACGCAGCATTTCCACCGTTGTCCACGGCAACACCCCCAGGCCCAGTTGGGCACCCTCAGGCACCAAATCATCCCGCAGCAGGGTTTGGGTGTGCTCCTCCTCCTCTTCGTCTCCTTCCAGCTCCAGAAGCTCTGCAGCCAAGTCTGGCAAGGTGCGCACTTGCACCGAGAGGGTTTCCCCTTCCGCCTGGGGGTTGGGAATGCGGTACCGACCCTGATAGGGTTGAAAGTCCTCTTCCAGCTTGCGGTGGTACTGCTTGAAGAAGCGATGCAAGGCTTCCAGGGCCACCGCCAAGACCGCCGCCTCATCCTCCTGCAAAGTCACGCGCAAGCCTTCCAGAGGGTGAATGGTGCCGAAGTTCGGCTCAATTTCATCGGGATCCAACTCTGCCAAGTCCAGGTCTGGCAGTTCGTTGAGCTCAGGATGGCGAGCTTGAAAGGTGAGATAGAGACAATCTTGCCTGAGGAAGGCCTCTTCCATCTCTTCGGGAGTATCCGGCTGCCCCGCATCCTGGCGAAACTGTTTGAGGGAAGGCAGCGAGCGATAAAAAAGCACCCCATACTCCATGCCCAATCGCCCCATCACCGAGACGTAAAGGGTTTGGATATCCCAGTGGTTGAGGTCGAGCGCTAAGATTTGGTGATCCTCTAGGTAATTCCAGGGAGCATCTCGCCAGAGGGTGAGGGCTCTGCCGGCCAGCAGCTCAGCATAGTTTTCTGGCAGCGGGGGAGGGATCCGCCCGTTGGCCTCTTGAAAGCTCTGCAGGATCTCGTCGATCAAGGGCAATGCCGGCTGGCATTCCACTTTGATGTCCAGCTCGTGCAGAATGCCGCGCAAGAAAAACTGCACCTCTCGATCCCGCACGACGATCTTTTGGGGACGAGCGGGCGAAGCAGCATGGGGCTGCTCCATAGCCATGATCAAGGTTCGCACCATCGGCTCAACACCCGAGCCAGCGGGCACCACTTCCATGGCCCGTACCACTCCCTGGATGCCATCCACCCACAGGATGCACTCCCCTTCCGTTTGCGATCCCAGGGGCGGCAATCCCAAGAGGGTGTGGCGATCCCCTTCCCACACCGAGGGCACCTGGGGCAACTTTTGCAATCGACGAATCGTGGCGGCTGGGAGACCGGACATAGACATCCAAGCAAGAATTCAGGAGAACAACCCAAGCGGCTGAGTGGATAGGCCCAACCAAGCAGGGATCCCGCTGCAGCCATCTAACCACCAGTGTAGAAGCTGAGTTCCGCTTCAGCGAGAGGACAGACATGGCAGAGTCAAGCCCTACAGCGGCCAAGAAAGCTGATGGTCAGACTCGAACTGACGACCGCTCGATTACAAGTCGAGTGCTCTACCAACTGAGCTACACCAGCAGTTTAGGCTTGTCGATTCTAGCATTTTCCAGCCTTGCCCCCCAAGTGGCAGGCTCGGACGGGGAGATATAGTCGTTTCCAACAAGATTAAGATACTTTGCCGCCAGCCCAAGCGCTCCGCGTCGCTGCCCTCACCCCCAGCCCCTCTCCCAGAGGGAGAGGGGAGTTATAAGCACCGCTGCAAGGACTTCGTCCGAGGAGCGCCAGCGGAATGGCCGACCAGACTGCTCGCACAAGCGGGCCGTAAGCTTTATAAGTGCCGTTGGAAAACCGCTGATCCTCGATGCTGGGAGTCTGTCAAGAGTCGGCTATTGCTGATCCACTGCCGGGCGAGCAATGGGAGCTAGGTAGATCACCAAGGCCCCTGCCAGAAACCCCAAGACATTGCGCAGCAAGGGGATCCAGTCCTGGGTGCGCGTGACCACCGGGCCAATACCGAAAGCCCCAAACAAAATGAACCACAGAGGAGAAATGAGCAAAGCCCAGCGCCAGTTAAACAGCTCCTCCGCATGGCGGGGCTTGCCGGCAAATCCGAACACGATCCCTCCCAAAATCGAGGTCACCAACGTCAGGATCCACTGCTCTTGAGGCAGGCCGGGCACCACCCGGCAGCCCCCCTGGTGAAAACAGCGATCCAAGACGTCGACGGTCTCCAGGATGGCGCGCTGAGTACCGTGCTCCCGCACGTAGAATTGGTTGCCAAAGCGAGATTGCAGCTCAATCCAAAAGGTGCGCGGCAAGATCTCTCGCACGGCATCCCCCACATTAAACGCCAGCAAGTTGCCGCCCCTGGGATCCGCCACCATCAAAACGCTGCGCTCATTCAGGCCCCAATACTCTTTCACTTGCCGGCCCGGCGTTTGGTCAAACTGAGTCAGCACCCGCAGCTTCCAACCGGTGTCTTGCTCTAGCTTGTTCAGGTGCTGCGCCAGTTGGGCTTCTTGGCTGCTGGTCAACTGATCCGCTAAGTCCAAAACCGGCAGAGGCGGCTGAGGCAGCTCCATCGGCACCACCGGCAGGGCCGGTTGCGCCCAGGTCAGGGATCCTCCGCCGACCCCAATCAACAACCCAAGGCAAAAAATCACCCCAATGCGGAGTATCCGTTGCCACTCAATGCTCATGCTGACCTCTTTTTTGGCTTTGACGCTGAGATCCCGAGAAGTGATATTAAGAAATGTTTCAAGTTCTTATAGATCTATCATGCACCGGAACCAGCCGTTTGGCCAGCAGGATGCCGGGGAAGAAGCGGTGGCCTTCATATCCAACTGGGGCTAAAGGTGCCGGTGGGGTCGAATTGCTGCTTCAGCCTGCGCATCAAGCTGGTGGCTGGGCCAAAGTCGGGGGGAAGAGCCCGCTTCAGGGCCGGCGGGGCTTCCAGCAGCAGGAGAAATCCGCCCACAGACTTGAGGTGGCGCTGCAGTTGCAGCAGGGATCCCACTTCTGGCTGAACCAGCCAAGCCCGTCCCAGCCCACAGCCGCGGTGCAGTTGCACCTGCGCCTCGGGAAACAGAGCTTGAAACTGCTCCAATGTGGCCAGGCTCTGGTTGGGCAGGCACCCAAACTTGGCCAGCACCGCCTCTGAGCCGGGTTGAGGCAGGGGCAGAGAGCTGGGACTCACTTCCTGCAAAGTTAGCCCTGCGGGGGCCAGCCGCCGCATTTGGGTCATCTGTTGGGCAACCGCTCGCTGCGAGCCATGAAAGCTGAGCCAGGCCTGAGCTCCCCCTGCCCTCAGCCAGAGATCCACCCCCACAGGGTTAACCGGGCCGGTCAGCGCCTGCCGACACAAGACCTCCAACTCCGGCAGGGATCCCGTAGCCAGCAACGTAGACTGGGCTGCTGGCAAAGGATAAAGCCGCAGGGTTACCTGGGTCAGAATCCCCAAACTGCCCAGGGATCCGGTGAACAGCTTCATCAGGTCGTAGCCGGCAACATTCTTGACAACCCGCCCGCCTGCTTTGGCCACCTCCCCATCCGCCCGCACCCAGGTTATGCCCAGCAGCAAGTCGCGGATCCCACCGTAGCGCCAGCGCAGAGAACCTGTATCGGCGGTGGCGATGATGCCCCCTAGGGTGGCCCGATCTGGATAGAGGGGATCCACCGGCCACCATTGCCCCCGCTCTGCCAAGATGGGTTGCAGTTCTGCCAGGGTCATACCGGCTTCCACCGTGACGGTGAGATCGGCAGCCGCATGGTCGATAAGCCGGCGTAAGCCAGAGGTGCTGAGAGCCAGATCCACCGGCTCGGCAACCTGGGCCCAGCTCCACTTGCTCCCCTGCCCCAGCGGCAGCACCTTCCGCCCCTGGCACTCCTTGAGGATGCCGGCCAACTCCGAGACGGTCGATGGGGTTTGGATCGGCAGGGGATCCCCTAAGCCAGATAGAAAGGTCGCCGATGAATGGGGAAAAGACATTGGCGAAACAACGGTGCAGAATCTCTCTAACCCCCCAACTGGCGGGGTTATCCCACGCTACCTCAGGCTACGGGCAACGAGAACCTCTGTTCGGAGAGATGCCTCTCCACCAGAGTCGTGTAGTACGGCCCCTGCGCAGGTCTGCCGAAACTGCCGATCCCTGGAAGATCCTGAAGAGATCCATAAGCCTGAGCCATCCTCTCCGATTCCTGTGAGCTAGCATCTGAGAGGGATAAAAAGCCAAGTTCAATCCGGCAGGCCCTATTGGGCAATCTGCTGGAGTAAGCATCTCTTGCAGTGGGGAAAAGCAGTCGTGAGTGCCCTGAGCAACATCCTTTTGGTGGGTATCGGAGTTCTGCTGGCCCTGGCCAGCCTCTGGTACGGCCAGAACCACCATCTGCTTCCCGAATCAGCAGCCGACTCAGCTCCCTTGTTCGATAGCCTCTTCAACAGCACGATCACCATCGCCACCGGGATCTTCTTGGTGGTGCAAGGGGTACTCCTCTACTGCATTATCCGCTACCGTAAGCGGCGGGGCGATCGAGGAGATGGGGATCCCAACCACGGCAACGTGCTGCTGGAGATCGTGTGGACGGCGGTGCCGGCGGTGATCATCCTCTGGTTGGGCCTGGCCAGTCTCGATGTCTATCAGGCGGTGTATGGGGGCGCCGATGTTGGCGGCCACGTCCACGCGGCCATGGCGATGGGGTCTGCCTACGAGGCAGAAGCCGGGGATCCGGGCTATGCTTACACCCCTGCAGTGCTGCCCGGAAAAGAAACAGGCCGGCCAGAGCTGGTGGTTCAAGTTCAGGGCATGCAATATGCCTGGATGTTCACCTATCCGGAGTCGGGTTTGGTGGCCGGCGAGCTGCACCTGCCTCTTAACAAGCGGGTGCGCTTGAACATGACGGCTATGGATGTCAACCACGCCTTTTGGGTGCCGCAATTTCGCCTCAAGCAGGATCTGATCCCTGGCCGAGAGACTCACCTAGAGTTTGTGCCCACGCAGCTAGGAACCTATCCCATCATCTGTGCCGAGCTATGCGGCCCCTACCATGGGGTGATGGCTGGGCAACTGATTGTGGAGACGCCGGAAGAGTTCGAGCGCTGGCAGCAGGAGCAAATTGTGGCTGCTCGGGGCGGAACCGGCGCCCTGGCCTTGGCTGAGCGCCACCCTCACCCACAATCTGCCTTTGTCCAAGTTCACCAGCAGCGTTTGGGCCTCTCGCCTGCTGATCTAACCTCTCTCCAATTGCCCAAGGACTCCGTCCTGCTGACGCGAACGGGATCCCTTCCCTCAGCGGGCTAGAGAGCTCCCTTTCCCCTTGACGGACGTTCTGGTGACGCCAGTAGGAGCCTTTTGCCATGACCCAGCTACAGGACAATCCCACCTTTGCCGCCGCCCCCAAAGCCAGCCTGGAGCCTGCCGCCGAGCCTTGGTGGCGCTTTTTTACCTTCTCCACCGACCACAAGGTGATCGGGATCCAGTATTTGGTGACCACCTTTTGCTTCTACTTGGTGGGGGGAGCGCTGGCTACAGCCGTGCGGGCCGAGCTGGCCACCCCCGAAGCCGACTTTCTCGGTTTTGAGCGCTACAACGGCGCCTTTACCTTGCACGCCACAATCATGATCTTTTTGTGGATTGTGCCGGCTTTGATGGGGGGCTTTGGCAACTACCTGGTGCCGCTGATGATCGGGGCGCGGGACATGGCTTTTCCTAGGCTAAACGCCGTCGCCTTTTGGCTAATTCCACCCAGCGGCCTTTTGCTGCTGGCTAGCCTCTTCCTCGAGGCCCCGGCAGCGGGTTGGACCTCGTATCCGCCGCTGAGCCTCATCAGTGGCAAAGTGGGAGAAGAACTCTGGATCCTGAGCATTTTGTTGGGCGGAACCTCTTCCATTCTGGGGGCCGTGAACTTTATTACCACCATCCTCAAGATGCGCATGCCCGGCATGAAGATGGAGGATATGCCTCTGTTTTGCTGGGCGATGCTGGCCGCTTCCATCATCACTCTCATTGCAACGCCGGTTCTGGCTGGGGCGCTGATCCTGCTTAGCTTTGACCTGTTGGCGGGCACGGCCTTCTTCAACCCCAGCGGCGGCGGGGATCCGGTGGTGTACCAGCACATGTTCTGGTTTTACTCCCACCCGGCGGTGTACATCATGGTTCTGCCGGTGTTCGGCATGATCTCGGAGATCTTGCCGGTGCATGCCCGCAAGCCCATCTTTGCCTACAAAGCCATTGCCTACTCCAGCTTGGCCATCTGCTTTTTGGGCTTGATTGTCTGGGTTCACCACATGTTTACCAGCGGTACCCCCGACTGGATGCGGGTGTTCTTCATGATCGCCACCATGGCCATTGCCGTTCCCACCGGGATCAAGGTGTTTAGCTGGCTGGCCACTCTCTGGGGCGGCAAGATCCACTTCCGGTCAGCCATGTTGTTTGGCATGGGCTTTATCTCCATGTTCGTCATCGGCGGCTTGAGCGGGATCATCCTTGCTTCGGTGCCGTTGGATATCCACGTCCACGACACCTACTTTGTGGTGGCCCACCTGCACTACGTGTTGTTTGGCGGCAGCGTGTTTGGCATCTATGCCGGCCTCTACCACTGGTTCCCCAAGATGACCGGCCGGCTGCTGAACGAGTTTTGGGGGCGGGTGCATTTTGCGCTGACCTTTGTCGGCTTCAACATGTGCTTTTTGCCGATGCACAAGCTGGGTCTAATGGGCATGCCCCGCCGCGTGGCTCAGTACGACCCGCAATTTGCCGACCTCAACTGGATTAGCTCGGTGGGGGCATTCATTCTGGCCATCTCCACGCTGCCCTTCTTGGTGAACGCCATCTACTCTTGGGTATCTGGGCCCAAGGCCGGAGACAACCCCTGGCAGGCTCTAACTCTGGAGTGGACAACTTCTTCCCCACCGCCTGCCCACAACTTCTACGGGGATCCCATCCTGCTAACTGGCCCCTACGACTACGGCCTGCACAGCAAGGAGACTTTGGATTACTTGGCCGCCCAGTTGCAGAGCTTGCGGGAGCTGGCGCTGGCTGAGGCGGAGCCTACTTCTTCTTAGCAGGAGACTTGCCCGCTGGGTATCCATCCTCTGCTCGTCGGGTATTCCCGTCTTGATCTTGGCTGGGCTGCCCCTACAGTTTCAAGAAGTCTCTGGAATTTGGCGAAAATTGATTTTAAGTGGACAGGAATATGCAAGGATCCCTCGCTTCTGATGCCTTGATGGTCGGCCACACTCAGGCCCATGCCGCTCATGCCGAGCACCCAGATCATCGCGTTTTTGGTCTGCTGATGTTCCTGGTAGCGGAAGGCTGTCTGTTCTTGGGCCTGTTCATGGCCTATTTGGCCTACAGCCTCACGGCCCCGGTTTGGCCACCGGAAGGGACGCCGGAGCGGGAATTGCTCTTGCCTGGGATCAACACGGCAATCCTCCTCTCCAGCAGTTTGGTTATCCACCAGGCCAAGCCTGCCATCCAGGCCAATAACGTCAAGGGATTGCGGCTGTGGTTTGCCCTCACTGCCCTGATGGGGGCCATCTTCCTGGCCGGGCAGCTCTACGAGTACAGCCACCTGGAGTTTGGCCTCACCACCAACTTGTTTGCCAGTACCTTCTATGTCTTGACGGGGTTTCACGGGCTGCACGTGGCGGCGGGGTTGCTGTTTATTTTGGCGGTGCTCTGGCGATCCCTGAAGCCGGGCCACTACAGCGCCCAACACTACTTTGGCGTCGAGGCTGCTGAGATCTACTGGCACTTTGTGGACGGAGTTTGGATTGTGTTGTTTATCCTGCTCTACTTGCTCTGATGACAACTCCCCCCGAAAAGCCTGACCCCAAGAGAGAATGGGTCGCCCTGCGATCTGGGCTGAGCATTGCCCTGTTCCTGTTTTTGGTGGCGCTGGTTTCCTACTTGAGTCTTCACTTCGTGCTGGCCTTGGTGGACAAGCTCAGCTAGCGCCCTTCAATGGATCCTCCAGCCTCATCCTGTTGCTGCCGACCTGGATTTGCCGACGGCAGGAAAGATACACTGGATTTACAGGAGTTAACACCTTCCCTCCGTTGCCCTTTTTGCCACCATGAGCCCCCTCTTTTGGTTGAGGCTGCCCTCTTTCTCTGAACCTTCGTCGGGATCCCCTGGGCTTTATTCCCGCTCCTACTCTGGATCTCAACTGGGGCCGACCTCGGCCCGCCAGGGTTCTGCCTGGAAGCGTTGGCTGCGCTATCTTTACCTGCGGCTGTTGCGGCTGCAATCGTCGCCCAAGGAAATTGCCCGCGGCTTGGCGGTAGGGGTTTTTGCTGGCTGCTTCCCGATTTTTGGCTTTCAAACCCTGGCTGCTCTGGTGCTGGCCATTCCATTTCGAGGCAATAAGTTAGTAGCGGCAGCAGGAACCTGGGTGAGCAATCCCCTCACCTATGTGCCCATCTATGCCTTTAACTATCGGGTGGGAGAATGGCTGCTGGGATCCCGGACTGTCCTTCCCACCACAGAGCTGGTGGCGGCCACTTGGCGAAACTGGATGCAGTGGGGCCTGGAGGTGTCGGGCACGCTGTTTGTCGGCTGTGCGTTTGTCGGCTTTTGGGGAGCTCTCGTCAGCTATTTTCTGGGGCTGTGGTTGGTGCAGCGGATTCGTCGGCGGCAGAGAATCTGTGAGTGAGTACCTCAACTCAAACCCATCCTGGACGGGGGCAGAGGTTCGAGGTGCTACACGCCGCTGACGCGAACAATTTTCACAGATTAAGTCTAATCTAAGGTCTGATCATGGAAGACATGCGAGCGTTGTTAACAGATCTCAGCCGTCGCTCTCAGCGATGGGGAGAGCAGTTGGGATCCGCTTTGCAGACGGGCATGAGCCAGCTCGCGCAAGCTCCCCAGCCCATTGTGTTGCTCTCGGCGCGGGAACTGGAGAAGATGCGGCGGGCTTGTCGCCTGGCGGCAGATCTGCTCAAGCACCTAGAGCCGCTGGTGCGGCCGGGGATTACCACTCAAGAGCTCAACGACGAGGCGGAGCGCTGGACACGGGCCCATGGGGCCAGAAGCGCCCCTCTGGGCTACCACGGCTTTCCCAAGTCCATCTGCACCAGCGTCAACCACGTGGTCTGCCACGGCATTCCCAGCCCCAAGCAGGTTTTGCGAGAAGGCGACATCATCAACATCGATGTGACGCCGGTTTTGGATGGCTACCACGGCGATACCTCCAAAACGTTCTTTGTCGGACAGCCTTCTGAGCGGGCGCGGCGCTTGGTGGAGGTAACCGAAGAATGTCTGCGGCGGGGCATTGCCGCCGTCAAGCCGGGGGGGAGGGTCGGCGACATTGGCGCTGCCATTCAAGAATATGCCGAATCCCAGGGCTACAGCGTGGTGCGGGATTTTGTCGGGCATGGGGTGGGACGGCAGTTTCACACGGCCCCCCAGATCCCCCACTACGGCGAACGAGGGAAAGGGGAGAAGCTCCGCCCCGGCATGGTGTTCACCATCGAGCCGATGATCAACGAGGGCACTTGGGAGGTGAAGGTGCTCCCCGACAAGTGGACGGCTGTTACTTTGGACGGCAAGCTTTCGGCGCAATTCGAACATACGGTTGCCGTCACCGAAACTGGCGTAGAGATCTTGACCCTGCCTTCCCCAAGCCCTTGAGCCGATCATGAGCAGCGCCCTCGCTCTCCGCCTGCGCCTCTCTTCTGAGAACCTTCTTCTGCTGCTGGCGGCGGCAGTGGGGCTAGGCACGGGGCTGTTGGTGGTCGGGTTTCGCTATCTGATCGGCTGGTGTCGCTATCTGCTGCAAGACGTCTTTGTCGATGGCATCGGCAGAGCCGCAGAACACCATGGCCTGTGGCTGCCGGGATCCTGGTCTCTGGCTTTGGCGCCGGTGCTGGGAGGTCTGCTGATCGGCGCTTTGGGAGCAGTCGTGCCCTTCCCCAACTCGAGCCTCTCCAGTCTGGTGAGCTCCGTTCGTCCTTTGGCGCCTCAGTCCTGGTGGATCCCGCTCAAGCTCCTGGCGGCTGCCATCTCGTTGGGCGCGGGGGCTTCCCTGGGCCCGGAAGCGCCCAGTGTGGAAAGTGGCGCTTTGTTGGGATCCCTGCTGGGGCAAAACCTGCGCCTCTCGCGGGAGCGGGTGCAACTGTTGCTGGCGGCGGGGGCGGCGGCGGGGCTGGCGGCGGGGTTTAATGCGCCGATTGCCGGAGTGTTTTTGGCGCTGGAGCTGGCTTTGGCCCGCACGTTCACCACTTCTGCCGTCAGTGTGGTGGTGTTGGCGGCAGTGGTGTCGGCCCTGGTCGCCCAGGTGGGGTTGGGGGCGCAGCCGGCTTTTCTCTTGCCCACCATTACGCAGCCGGCTTTTGTCTTGCCGGACTACGAGATCCACAGCCTGCTGGAGGTGCCCCTCTATCTTGGCTTGGGCTTTTTGGCCAGCCTGGTTTCTCTGGCCTTCAGCTACACCCTGGAGTGGGGCAAGCACCTGTTCGGCAGTGGCCCCCTGGCCGCTTGGCCGGCTTGGAGCAAGCCCATTTTGGGGGGGGCGATCCTGGGCTGGGCGGGCTTGGGGATCCCGTTGGCGTTGGGGGTGGGCTATGAAACCGTTGAGTCGATCTTGCAGGCTGTGCCCTTTTCCCTTGGCCATCTGGGCCTGCTTTTGCTGGGCAAGCTGTTGCTGAGCGCTTTGAGCCTGGCCAGCGGCTTTGTGGGGGGAACCTTTGCGCCGGCTTTGTTCCTGGGGGCGGTGTTGGGGGCAGCCTACGGCCAGGTGTTGGGACAGGTGTTGCCCGCCATCGCCCTCTCTCCCCCTGTCGCTTACGCCATGGTGGGCATGGCGGCGGTGTTGGCGGCCAGTGTGCGGGCTCCGCTGACGGCCATTTTGCTGCTGTTTGAGATGACGCGGGACTACCACATCGCGCTGCCGGTGATGGCGGCGGTGGGTTTGAGCATTTGGCTGGCGGAGCAGTTGCACTCACCGGCCATCTACCCTTCCGGCCGTCGCGGCCAGGAGCCCAACAAGGGCCTGACGGTGCAAGAGGTGATGGTACCCCCTTCTCTGCTGTTGCAGCAGGATACGCCCCTGCGGGAGGCCCTGGAGCGTTTGCTGCAACAAAAGTGCCATAGCGCCTTGGTGGTGGATGGCCAGGAGCGGCTGCGAGGCATTCTCACCCTGGAAGACCTCGAGCGCGCTTTGGCTCACAGGGAAGCTGGGGAATTGGCCGAGCTGACAGTAGAGCAGGTCAGCCAATCGGCGGTGCTCACCACCTTTCCCGATGAGGCGGTGGCAGTGGCTGCCGAGCCGATGTACGAATACGATTTGCGCCAGTTGCCGGTGGTCTCGCGGGAGGATCCGGAGCATGTGGTCGGCCTCTTGGATCGGGATCGGGTGTTGCTCTCCCAAGAGATCGAATCTGTGCGGCAAGTCCTGAAGCCGGAAGTTCCTCCAGCCCAGGGCAACGGACAAGAGGGGATCCCCTCTGCGTAGAACTCTGCTGCGGGGATCAACGTTGCCGCAAGGGGGCAGAGGGGCAGGTGCGACGCAGCGGGCAGCGGCTACACTCGGGCATACGCGCTTTGCAGATGCGCTTGCCCAGCCGGATGAAGTTGACATGCAGGGAGTAGGCTTTGCCCTTGGGGATCTGCGGGGAAAGCTGAGCAAAGGTGTCGTCGGGATGTTTGGCCCGCACCAAGCCCAGACGGTTGGCCACTCGATGCACGTGGGTATCTACCGGGCAGAGATCCCGACCCAGCCCGAACAACAACACACAGGTGGCGGTCTTCAGCCCTACCCCTTTTAGGGAGAGCAGAAAGTCGAGGGCGCTGGCGTCGTCCAGGTCTCTTAGAAAGTCAAGACTGAGGGATCCCCGTCGCTCGCCAATGGCAGCCAGGATCTCCTGAATGCGGGCTGCCTTGAGGTGGGCTAAGCCGCCGGGCCGGATCACCTGGGCCAGCTCCGCCAGGTCGGCAGCCAAGACGGCCTCCCAGGTGGGAAAGGCAGCTTTGAGGGCGCGGAAGGCACGGCTGCTGTTGTAATCGGTGGTGTTTTGGGAGAGAACCGTGCCCACCAACTCGTCCAGGAGATCGGGATAGAGGGGAAGGCCGTCGGGGGTGTGGGGGCGCTGAGGGATCCCGAAGCACTGCTCTAGCTGCATCAACAGCGATTCCGTCCTGTCGGCGAGCCGGAGCTCTGGCAGCGGGGTTGACGGCTCCGTCCGAGGAGCGCAAACGGCGGGCTCAGGCGGACATTGGGAAAGACCATCCACTCTCGGCTGTACCACGGCTGGCCCTCTGGGGGAGTTAACGGGCAGAACTTTGGCAGATCTCCTGCAACAGGTGGGCTACGGCCTTGCTGGCATTGGGGGGAGCTGTGGCTTGCAAGTGGGCAGCCATTTGGGCAACCACCTGCGGCTGAGCCAACCAGGTCAACACCGTTTGCCGCAGCAAGTCCACATGCTCTTCGGATTCTCGCATGACCACACCCCCACCGCGCCCCACAAAGGCTAGGGCATTCTGATACTGATGATCCTCGGCGGCAAAAGGATAGGGGATCAAAATGGCCGGAGTGGCGGTGGCCCACAACTCCGCCAGGCTCATGGCTCCGGCCCGGCTGATGGCAAACGTTGCCCGCTGCAGCAGGGCAGCCACATCGGTGCGGAAAGGAAAGGGCCGGTAGCGGGGATGGATGGGGATCCCGGCCTCGCTGCCGCCCGTCAGATGCACAATCCAAGCCCCCGCCTCCAACCAAGCTTCGGCACAGGCGGCCACCATGCGGTTGAGGCCCCGTGCCCCTTGGCTCCCCCCTATCACCACGATCAGCGGATCCCCGTCGGGGATGGGGAGATCGGCGGGCAGGGGCTGGGGCCGATAGAACTCGGCCCGCACCGGCGTGCCCACCACTTGGGCGGCCACCCCCGGCAAATGCTCTGCCGCCTCCGCCATGCCCAGCGCCACCACGTGGCAAAATCTTCCCAGCCAACGGGTGACTTTGCCGGGGATGCGGTTGGACTCGTGCAGCAACACCGGCACCCGCAGCGAACGGGCGGCCAAGATGGTCGGGGCGGCGATGTAGCCACCGGTGGTCAGGACGATATCAAACCGTCCCGACTTGAGGAGTTGGCGTACCTGCAGGGTCGCCCGCGCCAGTTGAGCCAAGGCTCGCAGCTTGTGGAGAGGGGATCCCTGCCAGCCAGACATGGCAACCCGGTGCAAAGGGTAGCGCTCCTGCACCAGCTTCCCTTCCATCCGATCCGGCACCCCCAGCCATTCGATCTGCCAATCGGGCAACTGCTCGGCAATGGCCAAAGCCGGAAAAACGTGCCCGCCAGTACCGCTGGCAGCAACCAGCAGCCGCGGAAGCGAAACTGTGGCCCTGGCGCGTGTATCCACCCGCGTACCGGCTAGGGATCCCTGAGATCGTCAGGAGTTGTTGGAGCTGACATAGCGCAAGAGGGTGCCCCGTTGCCCCAAGATAAACCCTCGGTCGGGGCCGAAAAACTCGATGCTGTAGAAATTGGCGGGGATATCGCTGACTTGCTTAGCCTGCTCCCAGGTTTTGCCACCGTCGGGGCTGTGGATCAGGGTGGCGCCACCCCCCACCACCCACAGGTCGTGGTCGTTTTGATAGGCCGCATTCAAATAGCCAAAGCTGAGGGCCCGACCCGGACGCAGCGGCGACGCCCACTCGCCAGAGGTGAAGTCCTCCGTGAAGGCAATCTCTGCCCCTTGGTTCAGTTTCCAGGCGCTGCCGTTGGGGCCAAAACCCATGTTTTGAATGCGGCGGGAGCTCTCCCGCGGATAAGGCTTCCAGGCGCGGCTTTCTGGCGTGTAGAGAAAATAAAAGCTGCCCCGCGACGACACCGCCAGGTATTCTCCCCCAGGGCCGCGGGCGATGTTTTTGATGGCCCCAATCGGCTCCTCCACCTGAGCGCGCCAGGTCTGCCCGCCATCTTCCGTGCGGTAGATGGCGCCCACATTGGTCACCATCTCGGCAGCCCCAGGGCCCAAAGCCTGGATTAAGATCGGCTCACCCGGCAGTTGGGTGTTGAGGCGAATGGAAGTCCAGTCGGATCCCTCGTTCAGGGTGTGAAGGAGGATCTTCGGCTGCCCGGCCACCCAGCCTTCTGCCCCGGCAAAGCTGATCGAGGCAAGGTAGGCTTCTGGCTCCAAGCTCGACAGCTCCCGCACCTGCCAGTGCAAACCGCCATCGTGGGATTCCAGCAGTGTCGCCTTGTCTCCCACCAGCCAGCCGTGTGTAGGGGTGGTGCCGGTGAAGGCGATGTCCAGCAGAATGTTTTGGGTAGGCACCTCCACCTGCTGCCAGGGCACCACCTGCATATTCGGCATCCGCGCCGCCATCAGCAGCAGGGAGCAAGCAGCCAACAGCGCCAGTCTCAAGAGCTTCAACATCTTGGCCATCACTCGACGAAATAAAAACTCATCAAAAATAAAAACCCCAGCGCCAATCCCAAGAAGATGAGCAGGTTCTTTTGGGCAGGGGTCATCACGTTCACCCCCAGGCCGTAGCGCAAGTTCTCTTGAAAACCCGAAGGCTTGCCTTTGGCTCCCACTGCTTGGAAGAAGCGCTGGTCGGCTCGGCACACCGGACATTTCCAATCGGCGGGCAATTCCTCAAACGGCACACCCGCCGGGATCCGATTGAGTTGATCCCCCTTGGCTGGCTCGTAAACGTAGCCACAGGAACGGCATTCGTAGCGCTGCATGCGCAGGGGATCGCCAAGCTGCGCATCGGTTTCATCTTCCGGTAGCTCAATCAGCCTCGGTGTCTGGGGAGGACGGGGTTGGACACCGGGATCCGGTTGCGAGCCATTCATGGTCAGAGATCCATGTGCATCGTTAATCCCATTATGAGAGGAGTTGTTACAAAAATCTACTCGCTGCTCAGGGTGATGGGCCAATCCTGCCCATCCCAGTGAGACTCATCCGGTGGATATAGGGATCCAACTGGGGGATTCCGTATGTTATGTTTTGGGTATACTGCCCTCAGTGTTGTGCAAGTGGGTGGCTTTATGACCACGCCCCCTCGCCGACCGGCCCTCAATCATGTGCTAATTGTCAAAGATCGACAGGGGCCAAAGGCCTACTGGTTGACAGCCGAGCTCTACTCATTGGGCCGGGATCCGCGCAACAGTATTCGCATTGACTCGCAGTACGCCTCTCGCTACCACGCTATTTTGGTTAAAACCGAATCTCCTTCTTCTCCCGACGGGTTCACCTACCAAATTATCGACGGCGACATTCAGGGCAATCCTAGCACCAATGGCCTTTACGTGGGTGGGCAACGGGTGGAATTTCGGGATCTTGAGGATGGGGACGAGATCCAGTTTGGCAGCGATGCCACTGCCACCTACTCACTGCAGAGCAAAGATCTGGATGCAATTCTCGCCACCTTTGAAAACACCCAGATTGTCGGGTTGTGAAAGCCCGGCTTTCCTGTTGGGTTTTGGCGCGTAAGCTGGTATGGGATCCTCCCTTCAGCTGGTTGGTTAAGGGGGTAGCTAGCCGATGTCAGAAGCTGGAATTACTCGCGCTGCTTGGGTGGTGGCAGCTTTGGTTTTGTCGGCGGTGCTGGGGCCGCGGGTTGCCATGCCCCTGGTAGGACTGGTGGGGCTGGTCATCGTCGAGCAAGTGGCCTTTGGGGGGCGGATTTCAGGGTTGCTGGGCGGGCTGCTGGATTGGGCTTCGCCGGCCTACCGGCAGCGGGTCATCCGCCACGAAGCGGGGCACATTTTGGTGGCCCATCTGCTCGGGATCCCGTTGTTGGGCTATGTGCTTAGTCCCTGGCAAGCCTTTCGACGGGGGATGCCTGGCTACGGCGGGGTGGAGTTGGATCGGGCCCCGATGCACACTTGGCAGGCTCAGGGAAGGATCCCTTGGGCAGAGGTGGAGCGCTACGGCACGTTCTGGATGGCGGGGGCAGCCGCAGAATCGTTGCACTACAGCCAAATTACGGGCGATACAGAGGATCGGCAGCAGTTGGCAACGCTGTTGGCAGCGCAGCCCTTGACCTCTCCAGCCAAAATGAAGATCCAAATCAACCGCTTCTTACGCCAGGGACGAGCGCTGTTGCAGGCCCACCCCCAGACCTATGCCGTCGCCGTCCAATCTCTGGAGCAGGGAGCCGCCTGGGAAGACTGCCTGGCGGCCATCGCTGCCAGCCTGGAACAAGAGACGGCCCAGGAGGGTTAACCGGGGCCCGGATCCCATCGCCGTATTCTGGAGCCGCTTGCTGATAAACTGTGACATACGAAAAAACAAAAGCTGGGATCCCTGCCTATCCATTTGGGTTTCTGCTTTGGGATCCCCTTCTTTAGTTGTCTTCTGAGCGTCTTTTAGGGAGGATCCACCTTGCGTCCCATCCTCATCGCCGGCAACTGGAAGATGTACAAAACCCAGGCTGAGGCCCGCCAGTTTCTGCGGGAGTTTGCTCCGGCTCTGCAAGCGTCGTCCTTAGGAGCGGCTTCACAACGGCAGATCATCCTGTGTGTGCCCTTCACAGACCTGTCCGTGGTGGCAGAGCAAACGCGGGGATCCGGCATCGCCGTGGGAGCACAAAACCTGCATTGGGAGGATCAGGGGGCGTTTACCGGGGAGATCTCCGGCCCCATGCTGGCGGAATTGGGGGTGCGCTACGTGATCGTCGGCCACAGTGAACGGCGGCAATACTTCGGCGAGACAGATGAAACCGTGAATCGGCGCTTGGCAGCGGCGCAGCGGCATGGCCTCACCCCCATCTTGTGCGTGGGCGAAAGCCAGGAGCAGCGACGGCAGGGCTTGATCGAGTCTTGGATCCTAGGGCAGTTGGATCGCGCCTTGGCAGGGATCGATCTGGAGAACCTGGTGATTGCCTACGAGCCGATCTGGGCCATCGGCACCGGCGACACCTGTGCAGCCGCAGAGGCCAATCGGGTCATCGGCTTGATCCGCCAGCACCTGGGCGCCGACCAACTGCCCCTCCTGTATGGCGGCTCGGTCAAAGCCGGCAACATCGACGAGCTGATGGCCCAACCCCAGATCGACGGAGTGCTGGTGGGCGGGGCCAGCCTCGATCCGCGGGAGTTTGCCCGCATCGCCAACTTTCAGGCCCTGACCCCGGCCTCAATTGCTCAGTAGGTTCTTCTGCCCCCACAGCAGGGCCACCGGAAAAGACTTGAGGAGGATGCCCACCGGCAAGGTTTCGCCGGCAGGGATCCCTTCTTGGGTCAGCCCGTTCACCCACTCCAGCCGCTTCCAGCGGGGCAGATGAATTTCAGTATCTTTCCAAACGGCTTCTCCCAGGGGATCCTGCGTCTCGTCGATCAACGAGGTCAAAAAGCGGGGTGACACCGTAATCAAAACCTGCTTCTCGTGCTGGCGGGCAAAAGCCACCACGTGGGCAGCATGGGATCCGCTCACCTGCAGGGGAATGTAATTTCCGCCAAGAAACAACTGCGGCTGTTCCTGACGGGCCCTGAGCACAAGATGAATGAGAAACAGCTTAATGCGTCCGTCGCGGCGGTGGGACAGCAGATCTTCGACAAGCTGTAGAGGATCCTGTTTGACTCGCCGTTGAATTTCTTCTAAGTAGGCGAGGCGACGAGAAAAATCTACAGGCCGACGATTGTCGGGATCCACCATACTTAGATCCCATAGCTCGGTACCTTGGTAAATATCCGGGATCCCAGGGCTGGTGAGCTTGATCAGCGTTTGCGAGAGGGAATTTAAGATGCCAAAGTGGGCAATTTTGCGTTGGAAAGGCAAGAAGGACTCCAAAAAGGGGCTTGAGGTCTGTAGGATCTGATCGATAAAAGCGAGGGTGGCTTCTTCATACTCGGTATCGGGGCGAAGCCAAGCGGTGTGAACTTTGGCTTCCCGCACAGCTTTGATGGCATAGTCCTTAACCCGCTGCACGAACTGGGGCACCTCTTCCGCTTGGAAGGGATAAGAGCCGAGCAAAGTCTGGTAGAGCAGATACTCATCGTTGCGATCTGGCAGTTCCGAGCGCTTGGCTTGATTGCTGCGGACCTTGTAACCGAGGTTCAGCTCATGCCAAAGGTTGATGTGTTTTTTCCATTCAGCAGGGATTTCAGACAGCACATTCAGGCGGGCTCGTACATCTTCGCCGCGTTTGGTATCGTGGGTAGAGGAAGCATTCATCGAAAAAGGCCACTCGGCTGCTCGTTCTTGGTTAAAGCGGTGAAACTCCTGCAGAGAAAAGCCAAAACGGCAGGGATCCCCGCCCACTTCGTTTAAGGATAGTAGCCGGTTATAAACATAGAAGGCCGTATCCTCTACCCCTTTGGCCATGAGAGGGCCGGCCAACTGTTGCAGGCGCATGGCAAAGTAGATCTGCTCGTTTCTCTCTTGCTCTGACAAATTGTCGAGAGACTCCAGGCAGAGAAAACGCTGCAGAAAATTTAGTTCGTTTACCAAGATGGGCAGGTTCTCCTTGGCTTTCTCTACAGCTTTACGGATAACCTGCTGACCTTCTGGGCTGAGGATCCCTTGGTGGATGTAAACTCGATAAACCGGGAAGCACACCAAAACTTCCACCAGGGCTCGGCGCAAGCTGTAGAGGGTAAAGTCGTTAGCGTAGCGGTGATGGCTGGTGATCTGCTTGAGCAAAAAAGCAAGATTATCCATATCACCTGCCAGGTTGCGCTCGATGATCAAACGTTTTTTGTCTTCAATCACCTGTTCTGGGGAATGTCGTAGGTTCGTAAAGTCTTGATAAAGAGAGTCAAAAGCCTCTGCATTTTCTTCCTGGCAAAAAAGACCATTGAGCTTGGCTAAAAAGTCGTATCCTGTTGTGCCTTGAATCGGCCATTGCTGAGGCAGTTTCTCATCGGCTTCTAGGATTTTCTCTACCACGATGTAGAGATCTGGGCAGCGTTCCCGCAGGCGATGGAGATATTCTTCCGGGTTAAACAGGCCGTCGATGTGGTCGATACGTAAGCCTGTAAAGCGCTCTTGTTCTGCCAGCTTAAGGATAAGCTGATGTGTTTTGCGAAAGACCTCGCGATCCTCCATCCGCAGCGAGATCAGCTCGTTAATGGTGAAGAAGCGACGGTAGTTGATTTCCTCGGCGCCCACTTTCCAGAAGGAAAGGCGGAAATTCTGCCGCGCCAAAAGGTCGTCCAACAAGTCAAAGCTTGAGGGATCCCCCGGCTTGCCGTTAAAGATGGCAATGTTCTCGTCAAAGAAGTTTTGAATAGATTGGCTAGACGTGTAAAGCTCCCAAAGGGAGTGCTTAGCAAAGTTAATTTGATCGGTGCGTTCTAGGAGATCTTCCTTGCTGGGTATAAATCTCAGGCTGAAGAGGATCCCGAGTAACTTGATGTAGTCGGGGTGGCTTCGCCCTAACTTCCGCCGCAATTTACCTAAGTTGTAGGTAAAAACATCGGCATAGGTATCGATATTCAGAGGAAATCTCAGGTTATAGTAGTTGATGCTGAGGCCATCGGCATCGTAACGAAGCTGAATTTGACCAGACTCCAAACATTTATCGTAGAAATCTCCCAAAAAGGGTGCCAAGATCCTGCCTTTAATACCCAGATAGGAGTGGTTCCAGTTGACATCAAAGTAATCGATAAAGTCTGAGTTGGGCCCACTTTCTAGAACATCCATCAACATTTGGTTTTGGCCGTCATAGGCCATGTGGTTGGGCACGATGTCTTGGATCCAGCCGATTCCCTGCTGATTGAGGGTTTCCCACAAGAGCTCAAACTTTTCACTTCCCCCCAGTTCCTGGTTAATCTGCCTCGGATCCACCACGTCGTAGCCGTGGGTGCTACCGCTGCGGGCTTGGAAGATGGGAGAGGCATACAAGTCGCTGATGCCCAGCAACTTCAGGTAGGGAACCATTTGCCGTGCTGCCTCGAAGTCAAACCCAGCATGAAACTGAATGCGATAGGTGGAAGTCGGGATCCGCATGATGACCTTAGAACGACGACAAAGGGGTCTAGCTTGCAAACGGACTAGGGTCGAGAGAAGAGATGTTTCCAGAGTAGCGGCTAAAATCAAGAAACCATGTAGGGAAGGGCGGAGTCTGCCGAGGCAACAGTTGGAGGGGGTTCACAGCCCTCAGTTGCAGGTCAGCCCGGACATGCCCAGCTCTCTTGGTCTCCATCCCTTGACGGCCGACAGCAGGGATCCCCAAGCTCCAGCCGCCCGCCTGCTTTTGAAGCCTTTTTCTCCCCATCTTGTCTATGTCATCCATTCAACAAGAACCTCGCATTCTGCTGGGCCTGCGGGCCGACCAGTTTCGCCATCCTGTGGATCTGCAGGCAACCCGCTCTCTGCAGCAGGTGCCGGGGCTGGGCCTGCTGATTCAAAACTGGCTCGGCTCAACAGCAGGACAGGTCTTTTATCTGGATAACATCGCTTCCAGTATTCAAATTAACGAGCATCAGCTGCCGGAGATTCACCAGCTTTTGGTGCAGGCCTGTCGCATCTTGGATCTGGACGTGCCCCAGCTCTATGTGCGGCAGAACCCCACGCCCAATGCCTATACCTTTGCCATGCAGGGGAAAAAGCCTTTTATCGTTTTGCACAGCTCTCTGCTGGATCTGTTGGAGCCGCCGGAAATTCAAGCCGTGATCGCCCATGAATTGGGCCATTTGAAATGTAATCACGGCGTCTACTTGACGATGGCCAACATCCTCATGCTCTCCACCAGCTTGCTCCCCTTCGGCGGGCTGTTTTATCAGGCGTTGCAGGAGCAACTGATGCACTGGCTGCGGTGCGCCGAGTTTACCTGTGACCGGGCGGCGCTGTTGGTCACCCAAGACGCCAAGACGGTGATCTCGGTGTTGATGAAGTTGTGCGGTGGATCCCCGCAATTGGCCTCTAAGCTGAATGTGGACGCCTTTTTGGAGCAGGCCCGCGCTTACGACGAGCTGGACGGGGATCTGTGGCAGATGGAGCTGAAGCAGATGCAAACGGTGGGGCGCACCCATCCGCTGCCGGTCCTGCGGGCCAGAGAAATCGAGCGTTGGTTCCGCAGCAACACCTACCAGCAAATCCTGGAGCTGCAGGGAGCGGCTGCTTCCTAAGTGCCGATGATGGATCCCCCCGATGTGCCCCAGGGCTTGCCTCTCATTTTGGGGGAGGTGCTTTTCGACTGCTTCCCCAGCCAGGTGGTGCTGGGCGGTGCGGCTTTGAACGTGGCTTGGAACCTCAAGGGGCTAGGATCCGATCCCCTCTTGCTTAGCCGCATCGGCCAAGACGAAGCGGCAGAAAAGTTGTTGGCGGCGCTGCGGCGGCAGGGGCTGCGCCTGGAAGGTTTGCAACGGGATCCGATTCACCCCACCGGCCAAGTCCAAGTCACGCTGGATGCAGAGGGGATCCCAAGCTTTGCCATCTTGCCCGACCAAGCCTACGACTACATTCAGTTGGATATCGGGGTTCTCCAGCCCAGCCTGCTCTATCGGGGCAGCTTGGCGGCGCGACGGGAAGCGGCCCATCGCCACTTTCAGGAGACGATCCCCGCCCTTCGCTGTCCGGTGTTTTTGGATCTCAACCTGCGGGATCCCTGGTGGCAGCCGGATCCCATCCGGGAGATGCTGCGCACCTGCGATTGGCTGAAGCTAAACCAGGCGGAGCTGGAGCAGGTGGCGCGGCTAGAAGGGATCCCTGCCAAAGAGGTGCGGGAGCAAGGGCAGATCCTGCGGGCGCAGTTGAACCTGAAAGGTCTATTTTTGACTCTAGGGGCCGCAGGTGCGCTCCTGATCACCCCCGCCCAGGTTTATCAGGCCGACCCGGTTTCCGTACCTCAGATGGTGGATACGGTGGGCGCTGGAGATGGCTTCAGTGCCGTGGCCATCCTGGGCCTGCTGCGGGGATGGCCAGAGGAGGTGTTGCTGCAGCGGGCGGTGCAATTTGCCTCGGCCATCTGCGGGATCGCGGGGGGTGCGCCTCAGGATTCGGAGTTCTATCGGCCTTTCCGGCAGGAGTGGCGGCTCTGAAGCCTACTGAAACTGGCGCAGGTGAAACTGGGCGTAGCGCCCCCCTTTGCCCAGCAGCTCGCGGTGATTTCCTTGCTCCAGCAGTTGCCCTTGCTCCAAGACAAAAATGCGGTGGGCGGTGCGCACTGTCGAGAGGCGGTGGGCGATAACAAAAACGGTGCAACGTTGCATCAGCCGTTGCAGCGCCTCCTGCACCAACGCTTCCGACTCGTTGTCCAAAGCAGAGGTGGCCTCGTCCAGGATCAAGATCTTGGGGTTGAGCAACACGGCGCGGGCAATGGCCAGCCGTTGCCGTTGTCCGCCGGAAAGGGTGACCCCGCGTTCTCCCACGCGGGTGGCGTAGCCATCGGGTAAGCTCTCGATAAAGGTGTCGATGTTGGCCACCTGGGCCGCCTGGCGTACCGCTTCCAGGTCAAACTGCTCTTGTCCGTAGGCGATGTTGCTGGCAATGGTTCCCGAAAACAGGGTGATCTCCTGCGGCACAATGCCAATCTGGCGGCGCAGGCTCTTGAGGGTGACGGTGCGGATGTCGATGCCGTCGATGCGGATGCAGCCCTGCTGCGGATCGTAAAAGCGGGGAATCAAGCTCACCAGGGTGGATTTGCCGGCACCGGAGGATCCCACCAAGGCCACGATCTCGCCGGGAGACACCTGAAAGCTGATTTCCTTGAGCACCGGCTGATCCGGTTTGTAGGCAAAGGAAACTTGCTCGAATTCCACCCAGCCCTGAATGGGGGGCATAGGCCGAGCGCCGGGCAGCTCCCGGATCTGCGAGCGAGTGTTCAGCAGCTCGAAAATCCGCTCCACCGAAGCCTCACCCTGTTTCAGCTCGCTGTAGTTGTTGGTGATGTGCACAATGGGGTCGATCAACATGGCAACACCGGCAATAAAGCCGAGAAACTGGCTGCCGGTCAGGTTGCCCTGGCTAATTTGCCAGCCGCCCACCCAAAACACCCCCAACACGCTCATGGCGTACAGGAAACCCACCACCGGGTCTTGGATGGCTTTCACCTGCTCGGTCTGAAACCGGGCCAGGCGGTTGCTTTCGGCAATGGCACTGAAGCGGCGAATTTCGTAGTCCTCGGCCGCAAAGGCGCGAGTGAGACTGATGCCGGCAAACACTTCTGTCAAGAGGGCGGCCAAATCCGACATCTTCTCTTGGTTGAGGCGGGAGCGAAACAAGAGGCGATCCCCAAACCAACTGATCAAAGCGGCCATCAGGGGGGCGATCAGCAGGGTGGTCAAGGTGAGAATGCCGTTGAGATAAAACAGGTAGGCCACCACCGCCAAGATGGTGAGCACGCTGGGGATGAAACGGTGGAAAAAGCGTTGCACTACCTCTCCCACCCGATCCAGATCCCCTGTCAGGCGATAGACCAGATCGCCGGTGCGGCTGCCGGAAAAATAATCCACATCCAGCGCTTGCAAATGGGCATAGATCTGTTGGCGCAATTCCAACACCATTTGCAGGGAAGCCCTCGCCATCAGGGTGTCTTGGCCGTACTGGAAGGCGCCACGCACCAAGAAAAACACCACTCCAATCAGGGCCAGCGTCCGCAATTGCCCCAGATCCCCGGCGCCGATGGAGCGGGCCACCCACTCGATCAAGTAGGCAAGCGCGGGCATGGTCAGGACAAAGCCAAGAGTGCAGGTCAGCCCCAACAACAACATCCACAGATGGGGCCGGATAAAAGGGATGAGACGGCGATAGCTACGACCCGGATGCACCAATCCCAAACCAGAAGGGCCTCTGACTCAACCAGCTTACAGGATACTGTTGCCCACTGCTGCCGGGATCCTTGAAACTGGCCGGTCGAGTTGAAAGCCGCTGCGGCCATTTTCTTTGACCGCTGTTACATGGAAGCCGGCCAGTAGGTGCTGGGAGCATAACCGGGCATCAACACGATCAGCCATACTCTTGCTAGTTAGAATTACTTGCATTAGCAAAGAACCTCAACCAGGCCCGGAGAAGACGCAGATGACCCACATCCTGCCGCCGCGGGATCCCCGCTGTTTCCACAACATAGAGAGATAGAGAGTCAGACTGAGGGATATAACTCCACCACTTAACTCAGCTACAGGATATCTCTATTGCAACTACTTTCAATA